>JAKONS010000579.1 GCA_022701845.1 Burkholderiaceae bacterium | reverse complement strand
GGACGAGCAGACGCGGGCGGCCGAATCGCAGCGCGCCCAGTCGATCATCGCGACCGACTGCCGCTGACCGCCCCCGCCTTCAGTCCTTGCGGGCGAAAAGCCCGGTGGCGCGCGCGCCCTGCGTCTTAAAGCGCTCCCGCCGGGCGGTCTTGGGATCGACCCGCAGCGGCCGATAGACCTCGACACGATCGCCGTCGCGCAAAGGGGTGTCGGCCGGTTTAATGCGACCCCATATGCCGGCATCCTCCGCGGCAGACATGCCGACCGCGTGCAACGCATCGCCCAGAAGGGCGCCGACGGGCAGTCTGTGGACATGTTCCTCGACCTGCCGGGCGCCTCGGTCGATGGCGATCACCACCCGCAGCGTGCTACCGGCCTCATCCGGCATAGACATCGTCGGCACGCTTCACGAAGGCGTCGACCATGCTGCCGGCGATGCGGTCGAACACCGGGCCTATCAGCGTGGCGAGCGCGATGTTCGAGAAACCGTAGCGCAGCTCGAACTCGATGCGGCAGGCACGCTGGTCGCCCTCGCCCACCGGCTGGAACTTCCACTGGCCCTCCAGTTGCGAGAACGGCCCGTCGATCAGTTGCATATGCACTTCGCGGCCTGGCACATGGGTATTGCGGGTGGTGAACGACTGGCGGATGCCGCTGATGGATATGCCGACCTGGGCGGTCATGCCGGTTTCGTCCTGCGACTGCACCGAGGCGCGGTCGCACCACGGCAGGAACTGCGGGTACTTCGCCACGTCGGTGACGAGGGCGAACATTTCTTCCGGGCTGTACCAGATCAGGACGGACTTGGTGACTGTTTTCATAGAATCGCGGGCTCTGTGTCTTGCCGGCCCATTGTAGAAATTTATAGAAAGCGGGCTGTCTGCCCTTACATCGACACCATGGCCACCAAGAAACCCTCCACCGACAGCCGCATCGCCGACAACAAGAAAGCGATCTTCAACTACTTCATCGAAGAGCGCTTCGAAGCGGGCATGGTGTTGCAGGGCTGGGAAGTGAAAGCGCTGCGCGAAGGCAAGGTGCAGCTCACCGACGGCTATGTGGTGATCCGCGGCGGCGAGATGTTCGTGATCGGCTGCCAGATCAATCCGCTCAACTCGGCGTCCACCCATGTGTCGCCCGACGCGGTGCGCACCAAGAAACTGCTGCTGCACAAGGAGCAGATCAAGCGGCTCATGGGCAAGGTCGAGCAGAAGGGCTACACCCTGGTGCCGCTCAACCTGCACTGGAAAGCCGGCAAGGTGAAATGCGAGATCGCCCTGGGCAAGGGCAAGGCCGAGCACGACAAGCGCGACACCATCAAGGACCGCGAAGGCAAGCGTGAGGTCGAGCGGGCGATGAAAGTACACAGCCGCTAGGCGCTCGCGTCAGCGGCCTACAGGCCGGCGTTTTCTCCGATGCGACAGTGAATCTCCCTCAGTTGCGGCAGCGTCGACCGCCGCTGCTCTCAGATTCGTCCGCGCCTTACAGGAGAAAAATATGTCGTACCCCCTGACCGGTGTCACCGTCGCCGCCCTCTCGGTCTGCCTGCTCGCCGCTTGCGGCGACACGGCCCTGCTGCCCGAATCGGCCGGCATCGGCCCGAGCCCGACACTGCCGGCACCGGCCAAATCCTTGATTCCGACCTTGCTCATCGCGCCCGCCAAGGGCTGGCGCAACGGTGCCATGCCGCAAACCGTGGCGGGTACCGTCCTGACCAAATTCGCCGACCAACTCGCCCACCCGCGGTGGGTATACGTGTTGCCCAACGGCGATGTGCTGGTCGCGGAGAGCGATGCGCCGGCCAAGGAAGAAAAAGAAAAATCTGGCGGGCCGAAGGCGTGGGTACAGGGTCTGGTGATGAAACGCGCCGGCTCCAAGGTCCCCAGCGCGGATCGCATCACCCTGCTGCGCGACGCCAACGGCGACGGCGTGGCAGAGGTCAAGACCACCTTCCTGTCGAACCTCACCTCGCCCTACGGCATGGTGCTGGTGGGCAACGAGCTCTTCGTCGCCAACGCCAACGCGCTGGTCAAGTTTCCGTACAAGGACGGCGACACATCGATCGCCGCGCCCGCGGTCAAGGTGGTCGATCTGCCCTCGGAGATCAACCACCACTGGACCAAGAACGTCATCGCCAGCGCCGATGGCGCCAAGCTGTACGTCAGCGTCGGCTCCAACAGCAACGTCGGTGAAAACGGCCTCGACAAGGAAGAAGGCCGTGCAGCGATCTGGGAAGTCGATCGTGCCACCGGCGCGCATCGCATCTTCGCCAGCGGCTTGCGCAACCCGAACGGCATGGCCTGGGAGCCGACGACCAAGGCGCTGTGGACGGTGGTCAACGAACGCGACGAACTCGGCAGCGATCTCGTCCCCGACTATCTGACCTCGGTGAAGGACGGCGGCTTCTACGGCTGGCCCTACAGCTACTGGGGCCAGAACGTGGACCAACGCGTGCAGCCGGCCAACCCCGCCATGGTGGCCAAGGCGATCAAGCCGGACTACG
Organism: Burkholderiaceae bacterium; assembly: GCA_022701845.1. The sequence continues at coordinate 196 of JAKONS010000579.1, read as the reverse complement.
GCCTCGGCAACCATGTGGCGCCGCTCGGCCTGGTTTTCGCCGAAGGCAACAAACTGCCGGCGCAATTCGCCAATGGCGCCTTTATCGGCAACCACGGTTCCTGGAACCGCAAGCCGCGCAGCGGCTACAAGGTGGTGTTCGTACCGTTCGTGAACGGCCGGCCACAGGGGCAGCCGATCGATGTGTTGACCGGTTT
>JAKONS010000566.1 GCA_022701845.1 Burkholderiaceae bacterium | reverse complement strand
GCGGTGGACCACAGCTTGGCCAGCCCGTGCGGCTCGACGATGAGGAAGAACACGATCAGCGCGCCGAACACCATGTGCTCCAGCTGCGAGGCGGTGGCGGTGCTGAGCGACAGCCCGATCCAGTGCGGCACATGGTTCAGCACCAGCGGCAGCAGCACGATGAAGGCGGCGCCGAAGAAGCTGCCGGCGATGGAACCCAGCCCGCCGATGATCACCATGAACAGCAGCTGGAACGACTTGTCGATGCCGAAGGCCGCCGGCTCCCAGGAGCCCAGGTGCACGAAGCCCCACAGCGCGCCGGCCACGCCGACGATGAAGCTGCTGACCGCGAAGGCGGTGAGCTTGGCGTGCACCGGCCGGATGCCGATCACGCTGGCCGCCACGTCCATGTCGCGCATGGCCATCCACTCGCGGCCGATGGCGCCGCGCACCAGGTTCTTGGCCAGCAGCGCGAACAGCGCGGCCAGGCTCAGGCACAGCAGGTACTTCTGCACCGGCGAGTCGAAGCGCCAGCCGAACATCGACAGCGCGTTCACGCTCACCGAGCCCGACGACGAGCCGTTGGTGACCCACGCCACCCGGTTGGTGAACCAGTCGACGAAGAACTGCGCGGCCAGCGTGGCCACCGCCAGGTAGAGCCCGCGGATACGCAAACTGGGAATGCCGAACAGCACGCCGCACACCGTGGCCGCCAGCCCGCCGCCGATCAGCGACAGCAGCAGCGGCATGCCCTCGAAGCGCGCGTTCAGGTTGAACGCCGCATAGGCGCCCACCGCCATGAAGGCACCGGTGCCGAGCGATATCTGGCCGCAGTAGCCGACCAAAATGTTCAGCCCGATGGCCGCCAGCGCCAGGATCAGGAACGGGATCAGCACCGCGCGGAACAGATAGTCGCTGGCCAGCGCCGGGATCGCCACGAAGGCGACCAGCGCCAGCGCCGCCATGAACCACCGGTCCTGGGCGATCGGGAACAGCCCGACGTCGGCCCGGTAGGTACTCTTGAACTGCCCATTTTCACGATAGAACATGGCGTCAGACCCGGTCGATGATCTTGTCGCCGAACAGGCCCTGGGGCCGGATCAGCAGGAAGGCCAGGGCCAGCACATAGGCGAACCAGTTCTCGATGCCGCCGCCCACGTAGGGGCCGAGGTAGATCTCCGAGAGCTTCTCGCCCACCCCGATCAGCAGGCCGCCGACGATGGCGCCCGGCACCGAGGTCAGGCCGCCCAGGATCACCACCGGGAACGCCTTCAGCGCCACCAGCGAGATCGAGAACTGCACCCCCAGCTTGCTGCCCCAGATGATCCCGGCGACCAGCGCCACGATGCCGCCGATCGACCACACCACCACCCAGATACGCGACAGCGGAATGCCGATCGACTGCGCGGCCTGGTGGTCGTCGGCCACCGCGCGCAGGGCGCGGCCGGTGCGGGTCTTCTGGAAGAACAGGGTGAGCGAGGCCACCAGCAGCGCGGCGATGACCGCCGAATACAGGTCTTCCTTGCTCAGCAGCAGGCCGCCCTCGAAGGTGTTCTCGAAGACGATCATCGGATCCTTCGGCATGCCGACGTCGATCTTGTAGGCGGCGCTGCCGAACAGCAGCTGCCCCGCGCCGTCGATGAAATAGCTGATGCCGAGCGTGGCCATCAGCAAGGTGATGCCGGGCTGGTTGACCAGGCGGCGCAGCGCCAGCCGCTCGACCAGCCAGGCCACGCCCACCATGCAGGCGGTGGCTGCGCAGAAGGCCAGCACATTGGCCACCAGCGGGTTGTCGAAGCCGAGCCACTGCGGGATCCATTCGGCGAAGCGGGCCATGGCGAGCGCGGCGAACAGCACCATCGCGCCCTGCGCGAAATTGAAAACGCCGCTGGCCTTGTAGATGAGCACGAAGCCCAGGGCCACCAGCGCGTAGAGCATGCCGACCATCAGGCCGCCGAACAGGGTTTCGAGCAGGAATCCCATGGTCAGTGCCCCCCGCCCAGATAGGCCTGGATGACCTCTTCGTTCTGCCGCACTTCCGCAGGCGTGCCGTCGCCGATCTTCCTGCCGTAGTCGAGCACCACGATGCGGTCCGAGATGTCCATCACCACCCCCATGTCGTGCTCGATCAGCACGATGGTCGTGCGGAATTCCTCGTTCACGTCGAGGATGAAACGGCACATGTCCTGCTTCTCCTCGACGTTCATGCCGGCCATCGGCTCGTCGAGCAGCAGCACCTGCGGCTCCATCGCCAGCGCCCGGCCCAGGTCGACCCGCTTCTGCAGGCCGTAGGGCAGCTGGCCGACCGGTGTCTTGCGCCAGGCCTGGATCTCCAGGAAGTCGATGATCTTCTCCACCACCTCGCGGTGCGCCATCTCCTCGCGCGCCGCCGGGCCGATGCGCAGCGCCTGCAGCAGCAGGTTGCTCTTCATGCGCAGGTTGCGGCCGGTCATGATGTTGTCGAGCACGCTCATGCCCTTGAACAGCGCCAGGTTCTGGAAGGTACGCGCCACGCCCATCTCGGCCACCTGGCGGCTGTCCATGTGCTTGAAGGTGCGGCCGCGGAAGGTGATCTGGCCCTGCTGCGGCTGGTACACGCCGTTGATGCAGTTGAGCATCGAGCTCTTGCCGGCGCCGTTCGGGCCGATGATGGCCCGCACCTCGTGCTCGCGCACGTCGAAGCTGATGTCGGTGAGCGCCTTCACCCCGCCGAACGAGAGCGAGATGTTGCGCACGTCGAGCACCACGCCGGCGGTGTCGGCGGGGGCTGCGGCCGCGGTGGGGGCGGTGGCGCCGGAGGCGGGGTTCGCGGCGCGTGCGGGGGGATCGGCGAGCATGTTCATGCGGCGCTCTTGAGCGGTGGAAAGGTCTGGGCGTCGACCACGTTGAGGGTGGCGCTGACGCTGCCGCTGCGGCCGTCCTCGAACTTCACCACCGTCTCGATGAACTGGCGCCGCACCCCGGTGTAGAGCGCCTCCACCAGCACCCGGTATTTGTCGGCGATGAAGCCGCGCCGCACCTTGCGGGTGCGGGTCAGCTCGTCGTCGTCCGGATCGAGCTCCTTGTGCAGCACGATGAAGCGCACCACCTGGGTGGCCTCCATGCCGGCCTCGGTGGCCA
>JAKONS010000540.1 GCA_022701845.1 Burkholderiaceae bacterium | reverse complement strand
GCGGTCGCTCATCGCCCACATCATCATGTGGGTGGATTCGGGGCTCAGCGAGATGAAATCCCAGAAGGTGTCGTGCGCGCTGGCGGCCTGCGGAATCGCGTTGTTCGGCTCCGGCTTGACCGCGTGGACCAGGTCGGGGAACTTCATCGAGTCCTGGATGAAGAACACCGGGATGTTGTTGCCGACCAAGTCCCAGTTGCCTTCGTCGGTATAGAACTTCACCGCGAAGCCGCGCACGTCGCGGGCGGTGTCGACCGAGCCGCGTTCGCCGGCTACGGTGGAGAAACGCACGAACACCGGGGTGACCTTGCCTTTTTCCTTGAAAGGCGCGGCACGGGTCAGGTCGGTCAGGTCTTCGTAGGCCTCGAAGAAGCCGTGGGCGGCGGAGCCGCGCGCGTGCACGATGCGCTCCGGAATGCGCTCGTGGTCGAAGTTGGTGATCTTCTCGCGCAGGATGAAATCTTCCAGCAGCGTCGGGCCGCGTAGGCCGGCCTTCAGCGAATTCTGGTTGTCGCCGATCGGCACACCCTGGTTGGTGGTCAGCACCTGGCCGCCGCCGTCGACACGCACCCGGTCCAGCGAGCCGGCCAGGGCATTGCTGCCCGGCGCGGCGCCGGAGCCGGTCTTGGCGCTGGCGTTGGATTCGGTGAGGGTGCTGGCGGTGACCGCGGGCGAGGCGGGCTGCGAAGTCGCACCCTGCATCGGCGCAGCGGCCGAGGCTTCGCCGGAGTCGTTCAGGGCGAGGGTGTTGTACGGCATCGACGCGACCAGCGCGTTGGTGTCGGCGGCCTGCTGGGCCAGGATGTCACCGGCCGGATCGCCGCCATGCGACGGGCCGCTGGAGGTGTTGCGGGCGGCAGCCTTGGCGCCGGCGGCGCTGGGCTTTTTCGTGGGTTTTGCGGATGTGGGCATCGTGTTCGCTGGTTGGCCCGCCGGGCGGCGGGCTGTGTGGCTGGGAGAAAGGGATCGAAGAGGGATCGAGGGGTTGCGCGCGCGTGCTGCGCGCGTTCAAACGAAGAAACGTTTGCACGAACGAAGGCGCGGGGCGCGGCTGGCTCAGACCCCATTCGGAGGCCTTTTCGCCTCCACGATGCAAGCAATTGATACGCCGCACTTTCGCGCGCCCGCGTCCTACAGCGCGGGCGCCGCCGGGCGTTTACTGCGGCACCAGCCCGGAAGCCTGCACCAGCTCCGCATGCAGCTTGATCTCCTGCGCGATCGTCTTCTGGAACTGCTCCGGCGTGGTGGGTGCGACGTCCATGCCGGCCTCGCGCAGCTGCGCCTTCACCTCGGCGCTCTGCAGGATGGCGTGCACCTGGCGGTTGATCCGGTCGACCAGCGGGCGCGGCGTGTGGGCCGGCGCCAGCAAGCCGATCCAGGTCACCATCGTCATGTTGTCGATGCCGCCTTCGCGCATGGTCGGCACCTCGGGAATCAGCGGCGAGCGCTTGTCGCCCATGATCGCCAGCGCGGTCAGCTTGCCGGCCTTGATGTGCGGCAGCGCCTCGGGCAGCGGCGCGAACAGCAGGTCGACGTTGCCACCCAGCAGGTCGTTGATGGCCAGCGCGCCGCCCTTGTAGGGCACATGCACCATGCGCACCTTCATGCGCGATTCGAACATCAGCCCGGCCAGATGCTGCGGGCTGCCGTCGCCGGAAGATGCATAGGTCAGCGCCTCCGGCTTGGCCCGGGCGGCGGCCAGCACCGCGCCGGCGGTGGGGAATTTGAGCCGGTCCTTGATGACCAGCACCATCGACTGGTCGGCCAGCTTGGTGATCGGCTGGAAATCGGCCTGCGGGTCGTAGGGCAGCGACTTGAAGATGCTGACGTTGGTGGTGAGGAACGAGGCGGGCGAGGCCATCAGCATGTAGCCGTCGGGCGGCGCCTTGGCCACCACTGGCAGGCCGATGCGGCCGGAGGCGCCTGCACGGTTGTCCACCAGGTAGGGCTGGCCGTTCTCGGCGGCGAGCTTCTGCGCCACCAGGCGGGCGATCATGTCCACGCCGCCGCCGGCGGGCAGCGCCACCATCACCTTGACCGGGTGGTCGGGGTATTTGTCGGCGGCCAGGGCGGGGGCGGCGAGCGCGAAGGCGGCGCCGGCCAGGGCGAGGCCGGCCAGGCCGCGACGTCGGGAAACCATAGGGAAGAACTCCTGCTGCTGCGAGGCGAAAAAGGTGGCGGCGCGCCCCAACGGCGCGCCTGTGCGTTGGCGCAGCAAGTCCTGTGCCGCCGGACATAATTTGCCGATGAAAGGTGCACGCAATTCGCTGGTGTCGCTGCGGGTGTTCGTGGCGGCCTGCAGCCATCTGAACTTCAGCCGCACCGCCGAAGACCTGCACATGACGCAGAGCGCGGTCAGCAAGCAGATCCAGGCGCTGGAGCTCAAGCTGGGCGCCGGCCTGTTCAAGCGCACGCCGACCGGGCTGCAGCTGACCTATGCCGGCGCGCTCTACCGCGAGAACATCACCGCGGCGCTGCGCCTGATCGACGAGGCCGATGCCAAGGTGGCGCACCCCTCGGCGCGGGTGAACCTGAACATTGCGGTGTCGCCCTCGTTCGCCCAGTACTGCCTGTTTCCGCATCTGCAGGAATTCTTCGACCGGCATCCGGAGATCCGCATCAACGTGCGGCCGCGGCTGATGTCGCCGCGCGACAAGTCCGAACGCTTCGACGCCGAGATCCAGCTGCACACCGGCAGCCACGCCAACATGAGTTGCGACTATCTCTGCGGCCGCGAGATGTGCATGGTGGCGGCACCCTCGCTGCTGGCGCGCTCGCCGGTCGACGGCATCGCGGCGCTGGAGCGGCTGCCGCTGCTCAAGCGCGCCCAGCGCGGCTACAGCTGGGAGGAATGGAAGGCCGAGGTGGCGCCCGACTTCGCCGGCCCCGGCCGCAACGCGCCGGAATACGAGGGCTTCTCGATGCTGATGCCGGCGCTGCTGCATGGCCTGGGCGCGGCGGTGGTGCCGCTGTGCCTGGTGCAGCCGGCGCTGGCCGGCGGTGCGCTGGTGCGGCCCTTCGGCGAGTCGGTACCGGGACGCTACGGCTACTACCTGATGCAGCCGCGGCCGCTGCAGGGCGGGCCGTATCTGGAGGCCTTCACTGGCTGGGTGCAGGCGCTGGCGGTGCGGCTGAACGCGGGTGGCTGACCGGGGCGGCGCGCTATTCCGCGGCGGAATAGCCCATGCCGATGCATCGTTTGCCCGGCGGCGGTCGGCTGCCCAGAATCGGCGGCACCACTT
>JAKONS010000337.1 GCA_022701845.1 Burkholderiaceae bacterium | reverse complement strand
GGATACACCGGTGCCGAGAAGCGCACGTCGAAGCGGCGCAGCCGCTCGGGCGCGCCGCCGGCGGCCATCTGCAGCACCGCATAGGCGGCGATGCCGTAGCTGCACAGGCCGTGCAGGATCGGCCGCGCGAAGCCGGCCTCGCGCGCTACCGCCGGGTCGGCATGCAGCGGGTTGTCGTCACCGCTCAGCCGGTAGACCAGCGCGGCCTGCATCGGAATCGGGAAGTCGTGCGCCTGGTCCGGTGGCCGCTCGGGCAGGGCGGGCGGGCCGCCCGGGCCGGTGGCCGGGCCACCGAATCCGCCGTCGGCGCGCGCGATCGCGTTGGAGGTGAGCGAGCACAGCAGCTCGCCGCTGTCGGCATCGACGATGTCGCGCCGGGTATGGATATGCGCCCCGCGGCCGGGGCCCTTGTCGACGATCTCCTCGACCACGGTGCGGCCGACCACGCTGCCGCGCACCGGCAGCGGCCGGTGCACCACCAGGCCCTGCTCGCCATGCACCACCGAGCGCCAGGCGATGCCGGTGTCCGGCGCGCGCTGCCAGAAGCCGCCGTAGCCCAGCACCACCGCCATGGTGGGCAGCATGCGCAGGCCGTCCTCGACCACATAGTCGAGCTGCGCCCGGTCCATCGGGTCGTGGCCCAGGCCCAGGCCCAGCGCATACAGCATGCAGTCGCGCGGGCCGTAGGTCTGCGCCACGTCGGCGAAGACGCGGCTTTTTAGCCGCTGGTAATCGATGGCCATGGGTGCCGCCCGGCGCTCAGATCGCGCCGCGCTTGCCCCACACCGGCAGCGGCATGGCGACCGGCTTGGCCAGGCTGAACGCTTCCGGCGCGATGGTGACGATCTTGCGGGCGCGCCACTGGTCGTAGGTGGGGAAGGCGCGGGTGTTGCTCTGCGTGGCCGGGTCGAACTTCACGCCCCAGCCGACGATGGTGGAGCCGGCCGGCAGGTCGAGCGCCAGCGCGGCCTGGCGGATCTTCTCGGTGTCCATCGAGCCGGCGTCCGGCAGGATGCGCTTGAGCAGCAGGTACATCGCGGTGAAGCCCATGCCGGTGTGGGCGGAGGGCTCGCGGCCCGCGTGCTTCTTGCGGTGCTCCTCGTGGAAGCGCTTGAACAGCACCGCGGTCTCCGGGGTGAGGCCGGCCGGGTTGATGTTGATCGAGGTGCCGGCGTTGAAGACGCCGTTGACGTCGTCCATCAGCGCATCGGCGTATTCGCCCACGTTGTGGCCGCCACCGTTGCCGATCACCGCCTTGAAGTTCAGCCCCGCCTCGCGCGACTGGCGGGCGAACAGGATGCAGTCGGGCGTGTACTGGCAGGCGATCAGCACGTCGGGCTGCACCGACTTGTAGCGCTGCACCATCGACGACATGTCGGTGGTCTTGTAGCTATAGCTGGTGGCGTCCACCACGTTCACGTTCATCTTGGCCAGCCAGGCCTTGGCGCCCTCGGCGATGGCGCTGCCGTTGGACGAATCCTCGGTGAGCAGCGCCACCTTCATCTTGCTGAGCTCCAGCCCGCAGCCCGGGGCGATGGTGTCCGTGACGAAACGCGCCCCGCCCGCGCCCAGGGTGGTGGCCGGGTAGATCATGCGGAACAGGTACTTGAAGCCGCGCTTGGTCACCTCGTCGGCCACCGCGCCCTGCTCCAGGTAGATCACCTTGTTGCGCTCGGCCACCTGGCTGGCCGGGATCGAGATCGAGCTGGCATAGGAGCCGACGATCACCTTTACCCCGTCCTTGCTGATCAGCCGGTTGGCCTGCGACACCGCTTCGGTCGAGCTCGGCACGTCGGCCACCGCGAACTCCACCGGCGCGCCGAACACGCCGCCCTCGGCGTTCACCCATTCCTGCGCCATCTGGAAGCCGCGGTAGACGTCGTTGCCGAGCGTCGCCAGCGGCCCCGACAGCGGCAGCAGCACGCCGATCTTCACCGGCGTCTTGGCCTGGGCGAGCGCGGGCACCGCGTGCAGCGCGGCGGCGGTGGCGGCCAGGCCGCCGCCGGTGCGGACGGCGAAGCCGCGGCGCGAGATGGGGCCGGCGGCAGCGGGGGAAAGAGGGCGGCGGGGGGTCATGCGGTGGTCTCCGTTCTTCTGGATCCGAGGCCGAGATAGATGCTCTGCACCTCGGGGTTTTGGGAAAGCTCGCGGCCGGTGCCGCTGAGGGCGGCGTGGCCGTGCTGGATGACATAGGCCCGGTCGGCCAGCGCCAGGGCGCGGGCCACGTTCTGCTCGACGATGATCAGCGTCACCCCGGTGTCGCGGATGGCGCGGATCGCGTCGTACACCACGTCCACCGCGATCGGCGCCAGACCGAGCGACACTTCGTCGAGCATCAGCACCTCGGGCATCGCGACCAGGCCGCGGGCGATGGCGCACATCTGCTGCTGGCCGCCCGACAGGGTGCCGCCGAGCTGCAGCGCGCGCTCCTCGAGGATCGGGAACAGCCGGTGCACATAGGCCAGCCGCTCGGCCAGGTGGGGCCGTGCGCGCCTGGAATAGGCGCCCAGCTCCAGGTTGCGCCGCACGCTCATGCGCGGGAACAGGCGGCGGCCCTCGGGCACCAGCACCACGCCGCGCTCGACGATGGCGTCGGTGGGCTTGCCGCCGATCTCGGCGCCGTCGAACCGGATGCTGCCGCGGCTGGGCTTCAACAGGCCCGAGACGGTGCGCAGCAGGGTGGTCTTGCCGACGCCGTTGGAGCCCACGATGGCCACCACCTCGCCGCGCCGCACCTCCATGTTCATGCCGAACAGCACCTGCGTGTCGCCATAGCCGGCGTCGACGTCACGTACCTCAAGCATGGTCGGCTCCCGGGGCCGGGTCGCCCAGGTAGGCGCGCACCACTGCGGCGTCGCGCATCACCTCGGCGGGCGCGCCGTCGGCGATCTTGCGGCCCGAATCCATCACCACCAGCCGGTCGCAGATGCCCATCACCGCCTCCATGTTGTGTTCCACGAAGAGCACCGTGGTGCCCTCGGCGCGCAGGGCGCGGATCAGTTCCAGCATGGCGCCCACCTCCGACGGATTGAGCCCCGCCAGCACCTCGTCGAGCAGCAGCATGCGCGGCGCGGTGGCCAGCGCCCGGCCCACCTCCAGCCGCTTCTTCTCGGCGGTGGTGAGCGAGGGCGTCGGCACGTCCAGGCGGTCGCCCAGGCCGACCCGGCGCGCCACCGCCTCGGCCGCGCCGCGGGCCTCGTCGATGCGGCGGTGGTGCAGCATGGCGCCGGTCATCACCGTCTCGCGCACCGTCATCGAGGCGAAGGTCTGCGGAATCTGGAAGGTGCGCGCCAGCCCGCGCCGGCAGATGCCCGCCGAGCTCATGCCCGCCAGCGACCGGTCCTCGAACAGGATGTCGCCGCCGTCGGGCGCGATGGCGCCGGCGACCAGGCTGAACAGGGTGGTCTTGCCGGCGCCGTTGGGCCCGATCAGGCCGAGGATCTCGCCCTGCGCCACCGCGAAATCCACCGCGTCCACCGCCACCAGGCCGCCGAAGCGTTTGGTCAGTTGCCGAACCTGCAGCATCAGCGGCCTCCCGCCTGTGCGTCGGCCGCCTGCCGGGCCGCGTCCTCGCGCCGGCCGCGCCGCCCGATGCGCTGCCGCAGGCTGTGCCAGCCGCCCAGCATGCCCTGCGGCAGCAGCACCACGATCACCACCAGCAGCAGGCCGTACACCAGCAGATGGGTGCCCGAGGCCGAGGTGCCGAACGCCTCCACCAGGAACTCGCGGAAGGGCAGGGCGATGGCCGCGCCCAGCACCGGCCCGGCCAGGGTGCCGACGCCGCCCAGGATGGCCATCAGCGCCAGGTCGACCGAGAAGGCGATGGTGAATACGGTGCCGGGCTCGATGTACATCACGTACTGCGCCATCAGCGTGCCGCCGACCGAGGTGCAGGCCGCGCTCACCACCAGCGCCAGCAGCTTGTAGCGCCGCACCGGCACGCCGGCCGCGTCGGCCGCGTCCTCGTTGTCGCGGATGGCGCGCAGGTAGAAGCCGGTGTAGCTGCGCGACAGCAGGAAGGCCGCCACCAGCACCAGCGCCAGGTAGCCGCCGGCCAGCCACACATAGCTGGCGCGGTCGGAGAACACCATGCGCGCCAGGCCGGGCTTGAAGTCGATGCTCATGCCGTAGGGCAGGTCGACGAACTTGCGCGAATAGATCAGCAGGATGCGCACCGTCTCGCCGAAGGCCAGCGTGGCCATCGCGAAGAACACCCCGCGCATGCGGAAGGTGGGGAACGCGATGATCACCACCATCACGATGCTGAACACCGCCCCGGCCAGCATGCCCAGCCAGGGGCTCACCCCGGCATAGTTGTTGAGGATGGTCGAGGTGTATGCGCCGATGCCGAAGAAGGCGGTGTGCCCGAGCGAGAACTGCCCGGCCATGCCGCCGACGATGTTCCATGCCGAGGCCAGTCCGGCGTACAGCAGGGTGAGCACCAGCAGGTTGAGGTAGTAGTCGTTCGACGGCACCAGCGCGCCGCCGACCACCACCGCCACCAACGCGGCGGCCCAGACGAAATCGCTGCGGTGCACCACCAGCAGCCGTGACAACGCTGTCATTTGAGAGCCTCCTTCTCGGCGCCGCGGACACCGAACAAGCCATGCGGGCGCACCGCCAGCAGCAGGATCAGCAGCACGAAATGCGTCGCCTCCTTCAGGTCGGGGCTGAAGAAACCGGTGATCGACTCCACCACCCCCAGCACCAGCCCGCCGATGACCGTGCCCGGCAGGCTGGCCAGCCCGCCCAGCACCACCACCACGAAGGCCACCAGCACGAAGAAGGTGCCCACCGAGGGGAAGGCGTAGAAGCTCGGCACCAGCACCGAGCCGGCGATGCCGGTCAGGCCGATGCCCAGGCCGAAGGTGATCAAAAAGATGCGCCCCGGATCGATCCCCATCAGCCGGGCCGCGGAGATGTCCTGCGACACCGCCTCGATGGCCCGGCCGAGGAAAGTGGCGCGCAGGAACACCACCACGCCCGCCAGGATGGCCGCCGCGAAACAGAAGGCCACCAGCCGGTTGGCGCTGACGGTGATGCCCATCAGCTCGACCGACTCGGCGCCGGCCGGCATCACCTGCACCGTGCGGTAGTCGGCGCTCCACAGCAGCAGCGCCAGGTTCTGCAGCGCGATGCCCAGGCCGAGGGTGGCGAAGACCTGCGTCATCTCCGGCTTGTAGATGGTGAAGCGCATCAGGCACCAATAGAACAGCATGCCCAGCACGAAGAAGGCGGCCCCGATCAGCGGCGCGCCGAAGTACGGGTTGAGGCCGGTGCTGCGCATCAACCAGTAGCCGGCGTACATGCCCAGCATCAGGAATTCGCCGTGCGCGAAATTCACCACCTTCGCCACGCCGAAGATGAGGTTGAGCCCGAGCGCGCAGAGGGCGTAGACGCCGCCGAGCAGGATGCCCGAGACGATGAGTTGGATGAATACCTGCATGGCGGAAAGGCGTTGTCTCCGAGACCGGTGGCGGGTGCGGGTTTCGCCGCATGGGTCTCTAATTAATATTTTATAAACTACAGGATGTATTGAATTGGCTCGCGCCCCGTCCTGTCAAGAGGGGCAACACCGTGCCACCACCGAACCCATCCGACATGACCATCCACCGCACCCTCACCACCCCCCGGCCCAGCCCGGAACTCATCGCCGGCGTGCTGGAGGAGGCCGGCATCGACGCGGTCTTCGGCATCTCCGGCGGCCATACCGGGCGGATATTCGGCGCGCTGGAGCAGCGCCAGTCCACCATCCGCACCGTGTTGGTCCGGGAGGAATCGCTGGCCGCGGTGATGGCCGAGGTCTACGGCCGCCTGACCCGCAAGCCGGGCGTCGTGCTGGGGCAGGGGCCGTGGGTGCTGGGCAACGGGCTGGTGGGCACCATCGAGGCGCGCCTGTCGAGCTCGCCGATGCTGCTGCTGACCGACTTCAGCGACACCCCGCCGTTCGGTCTGCATGCCCCCTACCAGTCGGGCACCGGCGAATACGGCAACTGGGATGCGCGCCAGGCCTTCGGCGGCGTGGTCAAGCAGGTGTTCGCGGTGCACGAGCCGACCGCCGCGGTGCAGGCCACCCAGCTGGCCATCAAGCACGCGCTGAGCGGCCAGCCGGGGCCGGTGGCGGTGATCTTCGGCCTGCAGGCGCTGAGCGGCGAGGTCGGCCCCGACTCCGAGCCGCGCCTCTATCCCACCCGCCACTACCTGCCGCCGCCGCCACCGCCGGCGGATGCCGCCGCGGTGGCGCGTGCAGTGGCCGCGCTGCGCGCCGCGCGCCGGCCGGTGATCGTGGCGGGCAACGGCGTGCGCCTGTCGGCCGCCTACCGGGCGCTGCAGGCCTTCGCCGAAGCAGCCGGGCTGCCGGTGGTGACCACGCCCTCCGGCAAGGGCGTGCTGGCCGAGACCCATCCGCTGGCGCTGGGCGTGTTCGGCACCTTCGGCACCGACGGCGCCAACGCCTGCGTGGCCGAGTCCGACCTGGTACTGGTGGTGGGCTCCAAGCTCACCGCCTCCGACACCGCCCGCGAAAGCCCGCTGCTGCTCGACCCGGAGCGCCAGACCTTCCTGCAGATCGATGTCGAGACGCGCAACGCCTCCTGGACCTTCCCGGCCGAACACGTGCTGCTGGGCGATGCCGGCGCGGTGCTCGACCAGATGCGCGCGGCCCTCGGCGACGGCACGCCGTTCGACGGCGTCGGCCGGGTGGCGGCGCACCGCGCGCGGTACGGCCATTTCGACAACGAACACTACCGCTCGGAGGCCGCGCCGCTGATGCCGCAGCGCATCGTGGCCGAGCTGATGCGGCATCTGCCGGAGGACGTGATGATCACCTGCGATGCCGGCGAGAACCGCATCTTCATGACCCACTGCTACCAGACCCGCTCGGCTGGCGCCTTCCTGCAGGCCGCCGGCGCCGGGCCGATGGGCTTCGGCATACCGGCGGCGCTGGCGGCCAAGCTGGTGCACCCCGGGCGCACCGTGGTGGCGGTGGTGGGCGACGGCGGTTTCGCCATGACGATGAACGGCCTGATGACCGCGGTGGAGCAGTCGCTGCCGATCGTGGTGGTGATCTTCAACAACCTGGCGCTGGGCTGGTCGCTGCATTCGCGCGGGCCCTTCGCCACCACCCTGGCCGATTTCGACCACGGCGCCATCGCGCGCGGCATGGGCTGCCACGGGGTGCGGGTGACCGAGCCGTCGCAACTCGGCCCGGCGCTGGCCGAGGCGGTGCGCGCCGACCGGCCCACGGTGATCGACGTGATGACCTCGCTGTCCATGGCCTTCGACGGCCTGACCTCGCCGTTGGCGCAGCTGCAGCCCGACACCGCCGCCGAAGCGGCCACCACCCCCCTCCCCACCACCCGCGACGACGGAGTGCCCACGCCATGACATCCCCCCTCCGCGAGATCGCCGCCGGCCTGCGTTTCCCCGAAGGCCCGGTCGCCCTGCCCGACGGCTCGCTGCTGCTGGTCGAGATCGAGGGCAAGACCCTGACCCGCGTCGGCGCCGACGGCCGGGTCGAGCGCATCGTGCAGCTGCAGGGCGGCCCCAACGGCGCGGCCATCGGCCCCGACGGCAAGGTCTATATCTGCAACAACGGCGGCTTCAAGTGGCACGAGAGCGCCGAGCACGGCATCCGGCCGATCGGCCAGGCCGACGACTACGCCGGCGGCTGGATCGAGACGGTCGACCTGGCCACCGGCCGGGTGGAGCGCCTCTACGAGCGCAGCGACGCCGGTCCCCTGTGCGGCCCGAACGACCTGGTGTTCGACCGGCAGGGCGGCTTCTGGTTCACCGACCACGGCAAGACCCGGGCGCGCGATGTCGACCGCGGCAGCGTCCACTACGCCCGGGCCGACGGATCGGCGATCCGCGAGGTGGTGTTTCCGATGTGGTCGCCCAACGGCGTGGCCCTGTCGGCGGACGAGCGCGTGCTGTACGTGGCCGAGACCTTCACCGGCCGCGTCTGGGCCTTCGACCTGAGCGGGCCGGGCGAGATCGTGCGCCAGCCCTGGCCGCATTCGCCCCACGGCGGGCGGCTGGTGCAGGGCCTGCCGGGCTACCAGAACCTGGATTCGCTGGCCCTCGACAGCGCCGGCAACATCTGCGTGGCCACGCTGTCGAACGGCGGCATCACGGTGATGGCGCCGGACGGCAGCGGCAGCACGCATGTGCCGATGCCCGACACCATGACCACCAACCTCTGCTTCGGCGGGCCGGACCTACGCACCGCCTACGTCACCCTGTCGAGCAGCGGCCGGCTGGTGGCCACCGAATGGCCGCGGCCGGGGCTGCCGCTCAATTTCCTGAACCTGTAGCCGGGCAGGGCAGGGCAGGGCAGAGCGGGCAGGGCGGTCAGCGCCCGGTACAGCGCGGCGCGCGTTTCTCGATGAAGGCGCGCGGGCCTTCCTGGTAGTCGGCGCTGGCGGCCACCACCGCCATGCCCTCGGCGCTGCGCTGGCGCAGCTCGGGCTCGATGCGGTCGAGCGCGGCACGCGCCACCCGCAGGCTCTCGCGCACCGCCACCGGTGCGTTGGCGCCGATCTGCCGGGCCAGCGCCAGCGCTTCGTCGAGCGCGCCGCCCGGCGCGGTGAGCCGGTTGACGAAGCCGAAATGGTGGGCGCGGGCGGCATCGATCGGCAGCGCGGTGGCGATCAGCTCCAGCGCGATGTTGGGTGGCAGCGCGCGCGGCAGCCGGTACAGGCCGCCGGCCGCCGCGATCAATCCGCGCAGCACCTCCGGCAGGCCGAAGGAAGCCGCGCTGGAGGCCACCACCATGTCGCACGCCAGCACCAGCTCGCAGCCGCCGGCCAGCGCCTTGCCGTCCACCGCCGCGATCCAGGGCTTGTCGCGCCGGGCGAACACCAGGCCGGCGAACCCGCCGCGCTCGGTGCGCAGGCTGGCGCGGCGGCCTGCGGCGATCTCCTTCAGGTCGGCGCCGGCCGAGAACACCTCGGCATGGCTGCTGGCCAGCACCACCGCGCGGATGTCGGGGTCGGCCTCGGTGGCGTCGACCACGGCCTCCAGCGCGGCCGCCACCGCGCCGTCGATGGCGTTGCGGGCAGCGGGCCGGTTCAGGGTGACCAGGGCGGTGTGGCCGTCGCGCACCTCGTAGCGCACCACCGGGTCGGGGGTATCGGCGCTCATGCGGCGCCTGCCTCGGCCGCCTCTGCCGGTGCGCACGGCTGCAGCACCACCTTGGAAACATGGCGCGCCTTCGACTGCTCGAAGCCCTCGATGGCGCGGTCCAATCCCATCACCCGCGACACGAAGGGCCGCACCGCCTCGGGCGTCTGGTGCAGCCGCCGCGCCATGGTCTCCCAGCTGCCGCGGGTGGAGGCGTGGGCGCCGCGGATCTGCTGGCGGTTGCGCACCAGCGCGGTGAGGTCGATGGAGGCCGGCTGCGCATGGATGCCGGCGGTCACCACCACCCCGTCCTTGCGCAACACCGCCAGGCCCTGGCCGATGCTGGCCGGATGCCCGGTGGCCTCCAGCACCACATCGGCCTGCCGGCCGCCGGTGGCCTGCAGGAAGGCCGCGGTGAGGTCGGGCTGCTGCGCCAGGTCGATCGTGTGGGTGGCACCCACCTGCAGCGCGGTGGCCAGGCGGGCGGTGTCGTGCAGGCCCACCACCACCACCGTGGTGGCACCGCGCCAGGCGGCGGCCCGGGCGATCGCCTGGCCGATGGTGCCGGGGCCCAGCACCAGCACCGTGTCGCCGGCGGTCACCGCGCCGACGGCGGCGGCGTTGTCGCCCACGCACAGCGGCTCCATCAGCGCGGCCAG
>JAKONS010000462.1 GCA_022701845.1 Burkholderiaceae bacterium | reverse complement strand
GCCAGACGGCGCAGGCCGACGGCATTGCGCAGTTCGCCGATCAGCGGCGTGGCGGTGCGGCGGGCCTTGGCGGCGCCGGCCTGCAGCAGCTCTTCGAGCCGCGCGGGACGATCGATCAGCGACTGGTAGGTGTCGCGCATCGGCGCCACCTCGCGGTCGACCCGCTCGAACAGCTTCTGCTTGGCATCGCCCCAGCCGATGCCGTCGGCGAAGGCCTGGCGCATGGCGGCGGTTTCTTCCGGCGTGGCGAAGGCCTGGTAGATCTGGAACAGGGCGGAGCCTTCGGTCTGCTTGGGCTCGCCGGGAGCGCGCGAGTCGGTGACGATGGCCTGGATGCGGCGCTTCATCTCGTCGCGCGGCACGAAGAGCGGAATCGTGTTGTCGTAGCTCTTGCTCATCTTGCGGCCGTCGAGGCCGGGCAGGGTGGCGACGTCGGCCTCGATGGCGGCCTGCGGCAGCACCAGCAGCTCGCCGTAGAGATGGTTGAAGCTGGCGGCGATGTCGCGCGCCATCTCGATGTGCTGGATCTGGTCGCGCCCCACCGGCACCTTGCCGGCCTTGAACAGCAGGATGTCGGCCGCCATCAGGACCGGATACATGAACAGGCCGATGCTCACGTCGGCATCGGGCTCGGCGCCGGCTGCGGTGTTCTTGTCGACCTGCGCCTTGTAGGCATGGGCACGGTTCAGCAGGCCCTTGCCGGCGACGCAGCCCAGCATCCAGGTGAGTTCGGGGATTTCCGGGATGTCGGACTGGCGATAGAAGGTGACCCGTTCCGGATCGAGCCCGGCGGCCACCCAGGTGGCGGCGATCTCCAGCGTGGAGCGGTGGATGCGGGCCGGGTCGTCGCACTTGATCAGCGCGTGGTAGTCGGCCAGGAAATAGAAGCTCTCGACACCGGCCAGGCGGCTGGCCGCGACGGCCGGGCGGATGGCGCCGACATAGTTGCCCAGGTGGGGCGTGCCGGTGGTGGTGATGCCGGTGAGAACGCGTTGGTGGCTCATGGGAAAACGGGAACGTCCTGAAAGATTGCAAAAAACGGAAGAGCCGACGGCGCCGGGCGGCGGCGCGCCTTCAGCGCACCAGCGCGGCGATCGGCGTGAGCAGGAAGCCCAGCACGCTCTGGCCGGCATCGATCAGCGGCAGCATCCACAGCGAGCTGATCACGCCCGCCAGCACCAGGCCCATGACGATGAAGAAGCCGAACGGCTCGATGCGGTCGAGCACCATCGCCGCGCGCGGCGGCAGCAGGCCCGCCAGCACCCGCCCGCCGTCGAGCGGCGGCAGCGGAAACAGGTTGAACGCCCACAGCACCAGGTTCCACTTGATGCCCGACTGGGCCATCTCCAGGAAGAAGCGCTCCTGCACCCCGAAACCCAGCAGGCAGATGAACAGCACCGCCCACAGGAAGGCCTGCACGAAGTTCGACGCCGGCCCGGCGAGCGCCACCAGCATCATGTCGCGCCGCGGATGGCGCAGCCGCGAGAAATCGACCGGCACCGGCTTGGCATAACCGAAGGCGAAGGTTCCGGCGGTGGCGAGGAACATCGCCGCCGGCACCAGCACCGTGCCGACCGGGTCGATGTGCCGCAGCGGGTTGAGGGTGAGCCGGCCCATGCGGTAGGCGGTGTCGTCGCCGAAGCGTCGCGCCGCGTAGCCGTGCGCCGCCTCGTGCACCGTGATCGCGAAGAGCAGCGGCAGGGCGTTGACCATGACGGTCTGCACCAGCTGGGGGAGTTGGGAGGTATCCACCGGTGGATTGTGTCAGCCGGTCAGGCCCAGGGCCTCCAGGCTGCCCCGGCCCTCCCGCACCACCACCGGGTCGCCACCGCCGTCCATCGGCGTGAGGTCGACGACGGTGGTCGGCTGCGACGGGCAGGCGCCGGCGTCGATCACCGCGGCCAACACCTTCTCGAAACGCGAGCGGATCTCGGCCGGGTCGTTCAACGGCTCGTCCTCGCCCGCCGGGATGAAGGTGGTGGCCAGCAGCGGCGCGCCGTGCTCCTCGAGCAGCGCCTGCAGCACCCGGTGGTCGGGCACCCGCAGGCCGATGCTCTTGCGCTGCGGATGGCTCACCCGGCGCGGCACTTCCTTGGTGGCTTCCAGCAGGAAGGTGTAGGCGCCGGGGGTGGCGGCCTTGAGCAGGCGGTACTGCCGGTTGTCGACCTTGGCATAGCTGGAGAGCTCGCTCAGGTCGCGGCAGAGCAGGGTGAGGTGGTGCTTGTCGTCGACCTGGCGGATGCGCCGCATCAGCTCGACCGCGTCGCGGTCGTCGAGCTGGCAGGCCAGCGCATAGCTGGAGTCGGTGGGAATCGCGGCGACGCCGCCGCGCTTGAGCAGGGCGACCGCCTGCTTGATCAGGCGCGGCTGCGGGTTGTCGGGGTGGAGTTCGAAATACTGGGCCATGGCCCGATTGTCTCGTGTGGCCGCGGCGCCTGCCCGGCAGGCGCCCCATGCCTCTGCCGCCAGTGCGACTTTCGTCGTGGCGCGACGCCGCCGGACCGGGGCGGCGCCTGCTTCAGCGCACCCGGTGCGCCAGCAGGTCCCAGACGGTCGGCAGGTCGGGCGACAGGTAGGGCAGCTTGCCCAGGTCGGTGTGCGATTCGTCGGGGCTGTGGAAATCGCTGCCGCGCGAGGCGGCCAGGCCGAATTCGCGTGCCATCTCGGCATACACCCGGTATTCCGGCGGCGTGTGGCTGCCGGTGACCACTTCCACGCCGCGTCCGCCGTGTTCCTTGAATTCGCTGAACAGCGCGTATTCGGCGTTGGCCGAGAACTTGTAGCGGCCCGGATGCGCGATGACCGCCACGCCGCCCGCGCCGGTGATCCAGCCGACCGCGTCCGACAGCGAGGCCCAGCGGTGCGGCACATAGCCGGGCTTGTTGTCGGTGAGGTATTTGCGGAACACCTCGGG
>JAKONS010000437.1 GCA_022701845.1 Burkholderiaceae bacterium | reverse complement strand
CGGCGACGATCGGGTCGGCCTTGACGTCGGCGCCCAGGCCGGAGCAGGCCGAGGTGATCAGTGCATGCAGCTTGTCCATGTCGAGGGCGACGCGCTGGCCGCCGTCCAGCACGTGCATCGTCGGTGCCTTCGGCTTGGCTTCCTCGATCTGGCGGGCGCGCTCCTGGGTGCGGCGCTCGCGGTACAGCACATAGGCGCGGGCGACCTCGTGGTGGCTGCCGCGCATCAGGCCGAGTTCGACCTGGTCCTGTACGTCCTCGATATGGAAGGTGCCGCCGCCCGGGCGCGAGCGCACCAGCGCGCGCGACACGTTCTGGGTGAGCAGGTCGACCGTCTCGCGCACGCTGGCCGATGCCGCGCCGCCGGTGCCGTGCACCGCCAGAAAGGCCTTCATCATGGCCACTGCGATCTTCTGCGGCTCGAAGGGCACCACGGCGCCGTTGCGGCGGATGATCTGGTAGTGGGCCAGGGCGCCGGAGTTGGCCGCCGGGGCGGACGTCTGGGAAGCGGCTTCGGTCGCCGGGAAGGTGGCGCCGACGGGCGCGGTCGGCGTGGCGGTGGCAGTTTGCATGCGGGTGGTTCCTGAGTCGTCGTTGTGCGTTGGCCGGTCCCGGAGCGGTGCGGACGGTGTCGGCACTCGGGCGGGGAAGGACCATCTTTCGGCGCGGGCCGATGAACGGGGACCCCCTATATGCAGGGGGCTGGGACCATTCTAGACACTACAGCTAGTGTTTGAGGTATCGAAAAGACAGTGGTGAGTACTCACGCGGTAGGCCGGTCGGCGCGACGGCCAATGTTTTCGCGCCTCGTGTCGCGAGAGCCAGCAGGCATGCGGGCTGCGGGAAGATTTGCCTCGTAATCCCGCGCCGGCTTTGCGTTTCGGCTCCGCAGGTTTTTTTGTCTTTTTTATTCCTCGACAGATGCGGCGGGAAATGTCAGGCCGGCCGCAGCCAGGCGTTGCCGCAGCCGGCGCCAGTCGAAGCCCGGCCCCGGATCGTTCTTGCGGCCGGGCGCGACGTCGGCGTGACCGGCGAGGTAGCGCAGCGGGTAGCGCGCCCGCAGCGCCTCGCAGACACCGGCCAGGGCCTCGTACTGGGCCGGCGCGAAGGTGTCGCCTTCCAGCCCTTCGAGCTCGATGCCGACCGAGTCGTCGTTGCAGTTCTCGCGGCCGCGCCAGGCCGAGCGGCCGGCGTGCCAGGCGCGGGCGTCGCAGTCGACGAACTGCCAGACCGCGCCGTCGCGCCGGATGTAGAAGTGGCTCGACACCTCGATGCCGCGGATGGTGCCGAAATACGGATGCGCGTCCCAGTCGAGCCGGTTGGTGAACAGGTCGAACACTTCCGGGCCGCCGTAGACGCCGGGCGGCAGGCTGATCGAATGCACCACCGCCAGGTCGATGTGTGCACCGCTCGGCCGCGGTCCGAAGTTCGGCGACGGGCAGCGGCGGGCGGCGCGCAGCCATCCGCCGTCCCACCCGTGGCCGCCGGGGCCGTCGTCCATCCGCTGCTCAGTCGTCGGCGACGACACCGTCGGCCTCCTGGGTGTCGCGCGGCCCGGCGATGCCCAGGCGGGCGATGCGGTAGCGGATCTGCCGCAGGCTGATGCCCAGCTGGGCCGCGGCGGCGGTGCGGTTGAAGCGGTTCTCGGCCAGGGCCTGCACCAGGATCTCGCGCTCGCGGGCGTCGAGATAGGCCTGCAGGTCGTCGGGCACCGGGACCGGGCCGGCACCGGCGGCGACCTGGCCGGCGACCGAGGCGATCTCGGCTTCGGTCGGCTCGAAGCCGTCGTCGCCGGTGGCCTCGAGCTGCAGGATGTCGCCTTCGCCGAGCGCCACCGCGCGGTGCAGCAGGTTCTCCAGCTCGCGCACGTTGCCGGGCAGGGGCAGGGCGCGCAACTTCTCCAGCGCCTCCGGCGCCAGCACCGGTGGCGGCAGGCCGGATTCGCGCGAGATGCGTTCCAGCAGCGCGGCGCACAGCGGCGCCAGGTCTTCCCGGCGCTCGCGCAGCGGCGGCACCACGATCTCGATCACGTTCAGGCGGTAGTAGAGATCCTGCCGGAACACGCCGGCCTTGACGTCGGCCGACAGGTCGCGGTGGGTGGCGCTGACGATGCGCACGTCGATGATGTCCTCGTGCGCCGAGCCCACCGCCCGCACGCTGCGTTCCTGGATGGCGCGCAGCAGCTTCGACTGCATCGCCAGCGGCAGGTCGCCGATCTCGTCGAGGAACAGCGTGCCGCCGCGCGCCACCTGGAAATAGCCTTCGCGGTCGGCCGCCGCGCCGGTGTAGGCACCCTTGCGGGCGCCGAAGAATTCGCTCTCGAGCAGGTTCTCGGGAATGGCGCTGCAGTTGACCGCCACCATCGGCCCGGCGGCGCGGTGGCTGGCGGCGTGCAGCGCGCGGGCCACCAGTTCCTTGCCGGTGCCGGATTCGCCGCGGATCAGCACCGGCGCCATGGTGCGCGCCACCTTGGCGATGCGCTGGCGCACCGACTGCATCGCGGCGGAATCGCCGACCATGCGCGCCAGCGCCGCCGCGCCGGGGCCGCCGGCGCCCGCCGCGGTGTCGTCGGCCGCGGTCGTGGCGTCCGGCCGCGGCGGCGGGCTCGCGGTCGGCGCCGCCGGTCCGCCCGCGGGCAGGGGCGCGGCGCCGCCGGCCACCGCGGCCGCGACGACGGCGCGGAACTGCTTCAGGTCGACCGGCTTGGTGAGGTAGTCGAAGGCGCCGGCCTTTAGCGCCTCGACCGCGTTCTCGGCCGAGCCGTAGGCGGTCATGACGACGCAGCGTTCGGGCCGGGCGGCGGCGCGCAGCAGATGCAGCACCTCGAGGCCGGAGCCGTCGGGCAGGCGCATGTCGGTGATCACCGCACCGTAGCGCTGCCGGCGCAGCAGGTCCCGCGCTTCGGCCAGGGTGCCGGCGGCGGCCACCTGGTAGCCCTCGCGCAGCAGCGTCAGTTCGTAGAGCGTGCGCAGGTCCGGCTCGTCGTCGATGACGAGGATGGTGGTGTCGGCGTGGGCGGCGCGCGGGGAGGCTGTCACGGGGCTATTGTGTCAAAGGGCAACGTCGCCGGTGCGCCGGTGGCGGCCCGGAACGCCAGGGTGAACGCGTTGCCCTCGACCGTGCCGCGGCCGGTGGGCCGCGCCACCCGCCGGTAGCCGATCGCCGCGCCGTGGCGGTCGCACAGCTCGCGGCAGATGAACAGGCCCAGCCCGCTGGAGCGGCTCTCCGACGAGAAGAAGGGCTCGAACAGGCGTTCGGCGACGGTCGGCTCGAGCGGGCTGCCGTCGCTCCACACCTCCAGCAGCGCCTGCGGGCCGGCGGTCCAGGTGCGCACCTGCAGGGCGTCATCGTGGGCGCTGATGTAGCGCAGCGCGTTGTCGAGCAGGTTGACCAGCACCCGCCGCAGGTGGTCGGCGTCGAACTCGATCGACAGGCGCGGCGCCTCGGGGATGAACTGCAGGCCGCAGCCGCGCCCGGCATGCACATGCCAGTCGAGGCAGACGGCGCCGGCGGTCTCGTCGAGCGCCAGCGTGGCGGCCTCGAAATGGAACTGCTGCTGTGCCCGCGACACGTCGAGCACCTCTTCGGCGATGCGGGCCAGGCGCTGGGCGTTCTGCCGCACCATCTGCGCCAGCCGTTTCTGCGTCGGGTCGGTCAGGTCCTCGTCGAGCAGCTGGTTGGCCTGCACGATGGCGGCCAGCGGGTTGCGGATCTCGTGCGCCACCGCCGCCGACATGCGCCCCATGGCCGCCAGTTTCTCGGTGCGCAGCCGCGCCTCCGATTCGCGCTGGTCCTCCAGGAACATCACGCAGAGCCGGGCGGCGCCGTCGTCGGGCGAGGCGGTGAGGCGGGTGTTGACATGCAGGCGCCGCGGCCCGGTGCCTTCGTACTGCAGGGTGATGTCTTCGGCCAGCGCGCCGGCTTCCTGCGCGGCGAAGGTGCGGCGGGCGATGGCCGCCAGCGGGTACCAGGCCGGCGAGCCCACCAGCGAGAAGGGCGGCTGCAGCTTCACCGCCTGGTCGAGCAGCAGCCGCGCGGCGGGGTTGGCGGCGCGCACCTGGCCGGCGTCGTCCACCACCAGCACGCCGTCATGCAGCGAGGCGATCACCAGTTCGTTGACCTGCGCCTGCACCAGCGCCGCCTGCTGGCCTTCGCGCGCCAGCTTTTCCTCGCGGGCCAGCCGGGCGGCCACCGGATACACCAAAAAGGTGACCAGGAAATAACCGGTGCCGGTGAGCCCGGCCTGGGCCACCTGGGCCGGCACCACGCCGCGGGTGCGCAGCCAGCCGATGCAGGCCTCGGCCAGCAGCAGCAGGGTGACCGCCGCGGTGGTGGCCAGCGCGGTGCGGCGGGTGCCAAGCACCGCGGCCATCAGCACCGGCAGGCCGAGCAGGGGCGTGTAGTTCATGCCGCCGGGCTGCAGCGTCTGCATGGCGGAAAAAGCGATCAGGTCGACGCCGACGGTGGGCAGCCAGAGGCGGCGCAGGGTCGGCTCGTCGATCGACGGGCGCATGGCGATGCGCACGAACAGGGTGGCCGCCATGTAGGCCAGGCACAGGCCGATGAAGCTGGCGTGCAGCTCCTGGCCCATGAAATACACCAGGCACTGCAGCAGCAGCACCGCCAGCGCCACCATGACGCGGGCGGTGGCGAATCCGTTCCAAATCCGCAGTCCGGCCCGCTCGGGCGGTTCGTACCACGGCAGCGGCAGGTCGGACATGGCCGGCGGGTTTCGGCGCGTCAGCCGGCGCTGCGGCGGTGCGCTTCGCAGCAGAACGGCCGGCCGGCGTGGTCGACCAGCGCGTCGCCTGCCGGCAGGTGCAGGCCGCAGGCGGCGCAACCCACCATGCGCTCCGGCCCGGCCACCGCCCGCGGCGCGGCGGAACGCTGCTGCGCCTTCTGCTGCACCGCCCGGCGGCGGTCGCCCCGCAGCAGCCACACCAGCAGGGCGACGGCGGCGAACACCAGCAGCAATTTCATGAGGCAGCGCGCCCCAGGACCACTTCCAGCACGAAGCGCGAGCCCACATAGGCCAGCAGCAGCAGGGCAGAGCCCGCATACAGCCAGCGCAATGCGCTGCGGCCGCGCCAGCCGAACCGCGCGCGGCCGAGGATCAACACCAGGAAGGTGGCCCACGACAGCAGCGAGAACACCGTCTTGTGGTCCCAGTGCCAGGCGCGGCCGTAGATGTGCTCGCCGAAGAAGATGCCGGCCAGCAGCGTGGCGGTGAGCAGCACGAATCCGGCGGTGACGAAGCGGAAGGTGAGGCGTTCCAGGGTCAGCAGCGGCATGCCGCTCTGCGCGTCGGCCGCCTGGCGCATGCGGCGCTCGGTGCGGGTCATCAGCCAGGCGTGCACCAGGGCGGCGGCGAACAGGCCGTAGGAGGCGATGCCCAGCGCGAGGTGCAGCGCGAACAGGGTCGGCCGGCCGCTGGTGTTGAGCGGCGTGCCCGGGAACACCAGCGCCAGCAGCACTGCCGCGGCGCCCAGGCCCGACAGCGTCCAGCGCGCCCGCAGCATCGGGAACATGCGGCTTTCGACCGCGTAGACGGTGAGCACCAGCCAGGCGGTGACCGACAGCGCCGGGCCGAAACCGAAGCGGGCCGGCTCGCCGAGCAGCGTCCAGCCGAGCGTGGCCGCGTGCAGCAGCCAGGCCAGCACCAGCGCGTTGCGGCCGGCACCGTCGCCGATGCGGCGTGCGAACACCGCCGGCACCGCATAGGCCACCGCCGCGGCGATGCCCGATACCACCGCCGGCAACCCCGCAGAAGACGCACTCGCTAGAATCATGGCGTCCGAGTGTAGTGGCCTTTGGCGCCCGTCTCCGGGCCCGTGCGGCCCGTTCCCGCCCCCCGGTCCGTCCTCGAAATCCTCCCGCTTCCGCCGCCGCCCGCAACGGTCGCGCGCCGCGTTCCTTCCGCACTTTTTTCCCTCCCCGCCATGGCCTCCGCACTTACCGAAAAGCTCTCCCGACTCGTCAAGGAAATGCGCGGCCAGGCCCGCATCACCGACACCAACGTGCAGGACATGCTGCGCGAGGTGCGCATGGCCCTGCTCGAGGCCGACGTCGCCCTGCCGGTGGTGCGCGACTTCATCGCCCGGGTGAAGGAAAAGGCGCTCGGCGCCGAGGTGGCCGGCTCGCTCAAGCCGGGCCAGGCGCTGGTCGGCATCGTCAACCGCGAACTCGCCGCCACCATGGGCGAGGGCGTGGCCGACCTGAACCTGGCCGCCCAGCCGCCGGCCGTCATCCTGATGGCCGGCCTGCAGGGCGCCGGCAAGACCACCAACACCGCCAAGCTGGCCAAGCACCTGGTCGAGAAGCGCAAGAAGAAGGTGCTGACCGTGTCGGGCGACGTGTACCGGCCGGCCGCCATCGAGCAGCTCAAGACCGTCACCGCCCAGGCCGGCGCCGAATGGTTTCCCAGCACGCCGGACCAGAAGCCGCTCGACATCGCGCGCGCCGCCCTGGACTACGCGCGCCGCCACTATTTCGACGTGCTGCTGGTCGACACCGCTGGCCGCCTGGCGATCGACGAAGCGCTGATGCGCGAGATCAAGGAGCTGCATGCCGAGCTGAAACCGGTCGAGACCCTGTTCGTCGTCGATGCGATGCAGGGCCAGGACGCGATCAACACCGCCAAGGCCTTCAAGGAAGCCCTGCCGCTGACCGGCATCGTGCTGACCAAGCTCGACGGCGACTCCCGCGGCGGCGCGGCGCTGTCGGTGCGGCAGATCACCGGCGCGCCGATCAAGTTCGCCGGCGTCTCCGAGAAGATCGACGGCCTGGAGGTGTTCGATGCCGAACGCCATGCCGGCCGGGTGCTGGGCATGGGCGACATCGTGGCGCTGGTCGAGCAGGTCACCGCCGGCGTCGACATCGAGGCCGCGCAGAAGCTGGCGGCCAAGGTCAAGAGCGGCGACGGCTTCGATCTGGAGGATTTCCTGGGCCAGCTGCGCCAGATGAAGCAGATGGGCGGCCTCGGCAGCCTGATGGAAAAAATGCCGTCGGAGCTCACCGCCAAGGCCGGTCATGTCGACATGGACAAGGCCGAGCGCGAGGTGCGCCGCAAGGAAGGGATCATCTGCAGCATGACCCCGCTGGAACGCCGCAAGCCCGAGCTGATCAAGGCGACGCGCAAGCGCCGGATCGCCGCCGGTGCCGGGGTTCAGGTGCAGGACGTGAACCGGCTGCTCAACGAGTTCGGCCAGATGCAGACCATGATGAAGAAGATGAAGGGCGGCGGCCTGATGAAGATGATGAAGCGCATGGGCGGCATGAAGGGCATGAAGGGAATGCCCGGCATGGGCGGCGGCGGCAAGCTGCCCTTCTGAGGCTCGACCTTTCGCCCATGAAAAAACCGGCATCGCTGCCGGTTTTTTCGTTGACGCCTGAAGAACGAATCAGGCAGCTGCCACCGCCGGAGCGGTGATGCGCGGACGCGCCAGGCGGTTGGCATGCAGCCGGGCCCGGCGCAGCACCGCGGGCGACCAGCGCTCCTCGGGAATCAGCAGGAAACCACGGCTGCGCATTGCGCTGCCCAGCTCGACATGGCTGGTGTACACGCTGACCGGAATCGCCAGCAGCAGCGGCAGGCCGACCGGCAGCAGCCAGACCAGGGCGCTGGCGTCGATGGCGGCGATGCCGGCGGCCAGCACCGCGACCACGGCGCTCATCGGTGCCAGGCTGGCGGCGGAATCGCGCCAGCCCAGGCCGTTGGCTTCACGGGGAGGCGACTTCCAGTCGAGCTTGATGCCGGTGAGCGCGGTCACCACGAACAGCGAATGGGCCAGCATGCGAACCGGCGACTGCAGCACCGCCAGCACGCTTTCCAGCAGCGAGCTCTTCAGCAGGCCGTAGGTGCCGCCGAACATGCGTTGCTCGCCCTTGATCAGCACCGCGGCGATACCCAGCACGCGGGGCAGGAACAGCACCGACACGGTGAAGGCCCACAGGCCCATCAGCTCGCCCGGCAGCACGTCGAAGTTCTGCACCAGGCGGCTGCCCGACAACCACAGGGCGGTGCCCAGGGTCATGAACGCCAGCCACAGCGGAGCCGAGACATACGACAGGGCGCCGGTCATGAACATGGCGCGGTGCACACGGTGCAGGCCCGGCTCGGCGATCAGGCGGAAGTTCTGCAGGTTGCCCTGGCACCAGCGGCGATCGCGCTGCAGTTCGCTCAGCAGATCCGGCGGTTGCTGTTCGTAGCTGCCGGCCAGGTCGGAGACCAGCCACACCTGGAAGCCGGCACGGCGCATCAGCGCGGCTTCGACGAAGTCGTGCGACATGATGCCGCCGGACATGCCGCCCTTGCCTTCGATCGGCGCCAGGGCGCAGTGCTGCATGAAGGGCTCGACGCGCAGGATGGCGTTGTGGCCCCAGTAGTGGGACTCGCCCAGCTGCCAGAACTGCATGCCCAGGGTGAACAGGCGGCCGGTCATGCGGGACGCGAACTGCTGCGAACGGGCATGCAGGGTGGCGTGGCCGATCGACTGGGTGGCGGTCTGGATGATGCCG
Organism: Burkholderiaceae bacterium; assembly: GCA_022701845.1. The sequence continues at coordinate 937 of JAKONS010000437.1, read as the reverse complement.
GCCTTGGGATGGGCTTCCATCAGCTTGACCAGGGTGGAAAGGCAGTCGCCGCTCATCACGCTGTCGGCGTCCAGCACCACCATGTAGCGGTAGTCCTTGCCCCAGCGGCGGCAGAAGTCGGCCACGTTGCCGGCCTTGCGATGGGTGCGGCGGGTGCGCAGGCGGTAGTACACCTCGATCTGCGGCTGGTCGCCGTTGGCGGCCAGGGCGGCGCGCAGGTCTTCCCAGGCGGCGCGCTCGGCCTTGATGATCTCGGGGTTGTTGCTGTCGGACAGCACGAACACGTCGAACACGCGGGCGTTGCCGGAGGCGACGACCGATTCGCAGGTGGCGCGCAGGCCGGCGAACACGGTGGAGACGTCCTCGTTGCAGATCGGCATGATGATCGCGGTGCGGGCGTCGGGGTTCATCGCATGGTCGCGCACTTCCTTGGCCGACAGCGTGTGGGCATCGCCGCGCAGCGACACCCAGAAGCCCATCAGCGCAGTGGTGAAACCAGTGACCACCCAGGCCGACAGCAGGGCGAACAGGGCGATCTGGCCGTACTGCAGCCAGGCGCTTTCGTATTCGGGCTGCACCGCGGCGAACAGCACGGTGGCGATCGTCGAGGTGATGATGGTCAGCAGCAGGAACGTCAGGCGGCGGTTGTTGGCCGCGCGTTGCCAGGCTTCCGGTGCGCTGCGCTCGGCGTCGAGCGCGGTGGGCGCCGCACGGCGGCCGGTGACGGCCATCAGGGCGGAAGTGCCGAGGCTGTTCCAGAAGCCGCGCCAGGGCAGGGGGGCCATCGACCCACGGTTCACCGGTGGCGCGGTGACCGCGTTGGGGTGACGTTCCTCACGCAGCGCGCTGCGGGCGGCACGGGGCCGGAGGGTGGTGGTGTTTAGGATTCGCATGGGAGCATTACTGCAAAGCCCGTGCCAGCCTAATAAATACCTTT
>JAKONS010000412.1 GCA_022701845.1 Burkholderiaceae bacterium | reverse complement strand
GTCCGCGTGCCGTTCGGCGTTCAGACAGGCGTCGATCGCCTCCTGGGACGGCAATGGCCCCTCCCCTTTGCGCGCTGCAAGCACCGCCGCATTCAAGGTGACGCGGAGCTTGCGCGCGTCGTAATTGGCGTTGCGCCACTGGTTCGGCAGGTCTTCCCAGAAGGCTTCCGAATCGACGAATTCCATAGATGCCTCCGTTGCTTACATGGCTGCTGCGCCCGCAGTGCGCATGCAAAGAGCGTTCCACCGTCCAGCGGTGTCGATACCGAGAATTGACGGCGCTTTCGTGTTCTTTGCGCCCGATGGAAAACCTCGCAGCGACAGACACTTACCGCATGCATCTACCGCTGCACATTCATGGCGCCACCTATTTCCCGAAAGCCGTCTACATCGACGATTGCTGGCGAGGGCTTATCGACATCGTGTCCGGACGCGGGCATATCACGGTGCATCGGTGCATAGGCGGCTACCCGGCAGAATCGATTGCGCTTGCGTTGGCACGAGTGGAGATGAAGCGCGTTGCGCGCGAAAGCAAGACTGGACTGCTTCGCTAACCCTGGCGGTCAGCCGGCGAAAAAGGCCTCGACATCGCTCCAGCCTTTTGCGAATCCTTCCCGCTCGCTGTCGACGTAATGGTCGACCATCGGCAACTTGCGTCGAACGCCGTCGACGGCGGTAATGTAGACGTGGACCGCATACCGATCTTCGCCTGCGTCGTAGCCGGTCACCACATCGATCTGGTTGCCGTTAAACCATCCCGCTTGGGCGCTGCGCACCGCGACGGCAATTTCCGGCTGTTGGCGAATGGCGTATTTTTGTGCGAGTGACATGTGCTGCGATCGGCTTCTTGCTGAAAGCCGAAAGTGTCGACCGGTATCGCGATGCGACCCGTAGGCGCATCGCGACTTCGCACGAACGCGCGCTTCGACCAGCGCGCGCCTGCGCGTTCAACGAGCACACACGATCACTTCACAAGACGAGCAGAAATTAAAAAAGCCTTCCGGGTCTTTACCCGGAAGGCTTTCAATTTTCTACCAATGGTTAGTTGGTAGGCGCGATTGGACTCGAACCAACGACCCCCACCATGTCAAGGTGGTGCTCTAACCAGCTGAGCTACGCGCCTGTATTCGTCGAGACCACGATTCTAGCACGCAAAAATCACATGTTGCAACGTCGACGCGATTTCGGCTGCAAACTCAGCGCCGCCGGGCCGATCGCACGCCGGCCACTCCCGAAACGACCGACAGCACATGCGAGAGCCGCGCCGAATCGCCCACCTCGACGGTGAAGGTCATCCACGCCGAGCCCTTCACCGACTGGGTCTGCACCCCGATCACGTTGGTCTTCTCGCGCGCGAACACGTCCGAGATGTCGCGCAGCAGGCCCTGACGGTCGTTGGCCTCGATGCGCACATCGACCGGATAGACGATGGCCGCGCCCTCCTTCGGCCTGCCCCACTCCACCTCGATCACACGTTCCGGCGACTTGCCGGCCATTTCGCGGAAGTTCGAGCAGGAGGCACGGTGGACGCTGACGCCCCTGCCCCGGGTGACGAAGCCGCGAATCGGGTCCGGCGGCGCGGGTTTGCAGCACTTCGCCATCTGCGTCATCAGCGAGTCGAGACCGACCACCAGCACGCCGCCTTTGCTCGCCTGGTCGTGCCGTGGCTTGCGCAGCAAGACCAGTTCGTCCTCGCTGGGCAGCGCCTCGGGCGGCTTCAGCAAGGTCTCGATGTTGCGCAGCGAATATTCGTCCTTGCCCACCACTTCGAACAGACCGTCGGCCGACTTGAATCCGAGCTGCGCGGCGAGGTCGTCCAGCTTCAACGCGGTCCGGCCTTCGCGCTGCAGCAGCTTCTCTACCGCCTCCCGGCCGCGCGCGATATTGCCGTGGTTGGCCTGCGCATTGAACCAGGCGCGCACCTTGGCCCGCGCCCGCGCGCTGGTGAGAAACCCGAGCTCCGGGTTCAGCCAGTCACGCGAAGGCCCGCCCTCCTTGGCGACGGTGATCTCCACCGTCTGACCGTTCTGCAGCGGCGTGTTGAGCGACACCAGCGCGCCGTCGACCCGCGCGCCCCGGCAGCGGTGCCCGACATTGGTGTGTACTGCGTACGCGAAATCGACAGCGGTGGCGCCCTGCGGCAGCTCGACCACCGCGGCGTCGGGCGTGAGCACGTAGATGCGGTCTTCGAACAGGCCGTGGCCGTGGTGGGCGCCCGACAAGTCGCGCTCCCAGGCCAGCAGCTGGCGCAGCACCGCGATCTTGGCGTCGTAGTCGCTGCTGGCCGACACACCCGCATAGCCCTTGCTGCCGGCCTCCTTGTAGGCCCAGTGCGCGGCGACGCCATGCTCGGCGTGGTCGTGCATCGCCTGGGTACGCAGCTGGATTTCGATCGGCTGGCCGTCCGCGTTGCGCACCACCGTGTGCAGCGACTGGTAGCCGTTGGGCTTGGGCTTGGCGATGTAGTCGTCGTACTCGTCGGCGATCGGCTGGAAATGCTCGTGCACCCAGCTCAATGCCGCATAGCAATCGGTCACCGTCGGCACGATCACCCGCAGTGCCCGGATGTCGAACACCTGCTCGAAGCCGAGCGACTTGCCGCGCATCTTGCGCACGATGCTGTAGATGTGTTTGGGCCGGCCCTGCACCGTGGCGGCAATGCCCCGGTCGCGCAGGTCGGATTCGAGATGCGCGCGCAAGTGCGCCATCGACAGCTCGCGCTCGGCCCGTTTCTCGTCGAGCTTCCGGGCGATCTCGCGGTAGGTGTCGGGTTCCAGGAAACGGAAGGCCAGATCCTCCATTTCCCACTTCACCTGCCAGATGCCGAGCCGGTTGGCCAGCGGGGCGAACACATGCAACGATTCGTGGGCCAGGCTGTGCGACACCGGCCGCTTCGAGGCGGCCGCATAGCGCAGCGTTTCCAGCCGCGAAGCCAGCCGCAGCAGCACCACCCGCAGGTCGCGTGAAAACGCCAGCAGCATCTTGCGCACGTTCTCGGTCTGCACCGCCGGGTCGTCGAGCAATTGCGCCGACGCATCGGCGCCGCGGGCCTGGCGCTGGACATGGATCAACCGGTTGGTCTCGACGGCCAGCGCCGCGTATTCACCGCCGAAGGCCTTGGCGATCGCCTCCTGCGGGCGCGCCAGGTGATCGCAGGCATGCACCAGGTAGTTGGCCGCCCGCATCGCGTCGGAGCCGCCGATCGCCTTGAGCATGGCCGACACCGCGTCGGCATGCGCCAGGGTGTTCTGGCCGGATTCGAGTTCTTCGCCGGCGATCAGGGGCTCGGCGAAATTGCGCGCCCGGGTCAGTGCCTGCGCCTGCTCCGGCAACGCGTGCGCGGTGGCGATGACGACTTCCGGAATCGCATCGAGCGGCGGCGCGGTGCCGGGGGCCGAGACGATCGTCTTCATGCAGCCGGGCCGAGCAGGAAATCGGCGACCACGCCGGACTGGGCGATATCCACCAGCGTCGGCGCATGGCCGACACCGTCGAACGACACCACGCGGGCGCACGGTCCGCGGCGCGACATCTCGTCGGCGGTCTCGGCTGAGATCAGGTCCGACACGGCACCACGCAGCAGCAGGGTATCGGCGCGGATGGCGTCGTACAGCGTCCACAGCACCGCCTCCGACTGCGCCGCGAATTCCGGCGTCATGGCGCGGAAAGGCTCGCCGATGGCGGGGTCGTAGTGCAGGGCGAAGCCGCCGTCGTCGAGCGCACGCAGCATCGGTTCCGAAAGTGCGCGCCAGGCCTCGGCGGTGTGCGGTCCGAAGCTGCTCGACATGTCCCACAGCGCATCGGCGCCGGCCTGCAGCGAGTCGAAGCGCGCAGGCGCACCGACATAGCGGCCGATGCGCTCCAGCGCGGGCCACTGCAGGGCCGGCCCGACATCGTTGAGCACCAGCTTGCGCACCGGCACCGGCAGCGCAAGCGGCGGCTGACCGCAGACCGCAATGCCGATCAGGCCGCCCATGCTGGTGCCGACCCAGTCGAGCGTGGCGATCGGCGCATCGGCATGCACCTGCGCCAGCAGTGCCAGCATGTCGGCCGCATAAGTGGGTACCGCATAGGCGTCGGGCGCGGCCAGCCAGTCGCTGTGCCCGCGGCCGGCGACGTCCGGGCAAATCACCCGGGCGTGCTGCGCGAGGCGCGCGGCCAGCGCATCGAAATCGCGTCCCTGCCGGGTCAGGCCGTGCACGCACAGCACCACATGCGGATGGCGCGGGTCGCCGGTCCCGTTCCATTCCCAGTAGGCCATCCGGTGTCCGCCGCCGGTTGCCGTCTCGCCGCGCGGCGCACCGGGCGCCGAGGGGCAATCGACGAAGCGGAGGACGGGGGCGGAAGCGGTGCGGGACAGGGTCATGGCGGCACGAAAAAAGGGGGACAAGTCAGTGGCGAAAAGGCAGCCGGAGCAGCATGCGGTGCAGAGGAGGAAGACGGCAATAATGGCCGCGACCCATCCTAAATGATCCGGAGAACACGCCCATGCTCAGAGGTAAAACCGCGCTCGTCACAGGCTCCACCAGCGGCATCGGCCTGGGTATCGCCCAGGCCCTGGCACGCCAGGGCGCCAACCTGGTGCTCAACGGTTTCGGCGATTCGGAAGAGCCGAAACGCCTGGTCGCGGAGGCCGGCAAGGAACACGGCATCACCGTCGCCCACCACGGCGCCGACATGTCGAAGCCGGAGCAGATCGCCGAGATGATCGCCTTCGCCTCGCAGGCCACCGGACGCATCGACATCCTGGTGAACAACGCCGGCATCCAGCATGTCGCACGCGTCGAGGACTTTCCCACCGACAAGTGGGACGCGATCATCGCCATCAACCTCACCAGCGCGTTCCACACCACCCGGCTGGCCCTGCCCGGCATGCAGGCCGCCAACTGGGGCCGCATCGTCAACATCGCCAGCACGCACGGGCTGGTGGCGTCGCCGCAGAAGTCGGCCTATGTGGCGGCCAAGCACGGCATCGTCGGCTTCACCAAGGTGACGGCTCTGGAAAACGCCACGACCGGCGTGACGGTGAACGCGATCTGCCCGGGCTGGGTGCTGACGCCCCTGGTGCAGAAGCAGATCGACGAGCGAGCTGCCCGGGAAGGCAAATCAGCCGACGACGCCAAGCGCGATCTGCTGGGCGAAAAGCAGCCGTCGCTGCAGTTCACCACGCCGGACGAGTTGGGTGAACTCACCGTGTTCCTGTGTTCGCCGGCGGCCAACAACGTCAAGGGCGTGGCGTGGCAGGTCGATGGTGGGTGGACCGCCCAGTGATGCGTCGGCGGACCGTCGCAGCACGGGGAAGCGGCATCACTGCATCTGCACCGAGCCGCTGACGTTGACCGTCACCATGCTCTTGCCGGCCTCCACCGGCACCGGGGCCTCGGGCGCAGCAGCCTTGGCCTCCATCGCCATCATGCGCATGCGGGGCATCGGCTGCGAGTCGGTGACGTACACCGCCACCTCGCGCAGCGTATAGCCCTTGAAGCCGAAGCTGCGGCTGAGGTCGGTGGCCTTGGCCTTGAAACGCTCGATGGCTTGCGACTGCGCATCGCCCTCCACCTTGGCGCGTTGCTCGCGGCTCAGCCCGAAACCGGTGCGGGCCAGCGTCATCGTGGTGATGCGGACGGCGGTGGCGGTGATGCGGGGAAAGTCGCGGCCTTCCAGCACCAGTTCGGCGGTGCCCTGCCAGCTGGCGATCTTGCCTTCCTTGGAATAGCGCGGATACAGGCCGAAGCTGCCGGTGCGCACGTCGAGCTGCCCGGGTGCGGCGTTGCGACG
>JAKONS010000319.1 GCA_022701845.1 Burkholderiaceae bacterium | reverse complement strand
CGCCGCGAGCAGGCACTGGAGCGTGCATCCAGCGCGGTCATGCAGGTCGATCTGGCGAAGGGCCCGAACCGCGATCACAACATCGCCGACGAAGCGCTCTACGAAAAGCGCAAGGCGGTCAAGGCTGCGATCCAGGTCGCGGATGGCGTCCGGCTCGCGCCGGAAAAGGCCCGTTTCGACGCGGCCGTCGCGGAAGTCCGCCGTCTGCAACTCGACCTGCAAAAAAGCACCAAGGCATGGGAAGAGCAACAGGCCGCAGAGCAGGTGGCATCCGCGCAGGCGGCGACATCGGGCAGCGTGGCCGATGTCCTCGCGCAATTGCTCAAGGGCGAAATGCCGCTGTTCAGAGTGGCGTTCGAGAAGGACCGGGATTTCGCGGCGGAAATGGCCACTGCCAAACGCCACGCGGAGCAATTGCTGGTGCTGCAGAACATCGCGGACGGGGTGGTCCGCTTCGACAACTACCGCACCGCCCGGGCAGCGGCACAGACAAAACTGAAGAATGCGCGAACCAGCAAGACCCTCCCCATGCTGGAGGCGCAGAAGGAGGAGTTGACCAGGCGTTTCGAAAAAGCCCAGGCGACCGTGGACGGCCTGCTCGCCAGCAGGCAGGCGGCCGATATGGTCTTCTCCGGCGTGCTCGAACGTCTGGACGAGATCGTCGCCTTCAACCGGGAACGTGCGACGTTCACCCGGAAAGTGACCGACGCTCGCGCCGTCTGGAAGCAGCTCAACCTCATGGCCGACGACCTGCAGAAAGTCGCCGCCGCCGAAGCACTCCAGGCACTGCCGCAGGCCGACACGCTGACGCCCGAGAACATCCAGGCGAGCATCGAGTCGGCCGACGCCGTGCTGGAACTGACCGCCGGCGTCCGGCAGCTGCACACCGTGTTCGAGCAGGCGCGCACAGACTGGCTCAAGGCCCTGGCGGCCGCCACCGGCACGCTCGCCGAGGCGAAGACGAGGCTGACCGCCCAACTCCCGACCGCCGGCGGCAGCGCCCTGCGCGAAACCGGTTACGAGGCCACGCTGCGATGGCTCAACAGCGAGACCGCCGCCGCGGCAGGGACGGCACTGCTGGCTGCCAGCCAGGCACTCGCGCAGGCCGCCGCCACCAACAAGGAGACGGCCGATCCGCGTGTCGCCAGGCATATCGAAGATACCGCCAAAACGATCGTCGATCAGCTCGCGTTGGCAGACCCGGCCAGCTTCGGGCAGGCGGTGAAGACGGCGCAGGCACTGCAGCAGGCGGTGGCCGAAGGAAAGCCCTATGCCCGCTTGCGCAAGCTGCGCGAAGGCCAGATCGGGTCGCTGAACAACGTGCCTGCCGGCCTGCTCGCACGCCTCGCAGCGGTGCTGTCCAGCGCCGACGCCATGAAACCCGAGGATGGGCTGGTATTCATCGATGTCGACCTCGATGCGTTCATCAAGGCGGCGGCGAGCTACGGCAAAGCGCGTCGGCACGCGGATGCACCGCATCAACAATCGGCCAGCTACTTCGAGCCGCAGCGCGGCCTGGCCGACAGGCTCTGGACTGAAGCCGAAACGCAGGCCGACGCTGCGACCGCCGCGCCCGCACTGTCGGCGCCCACCGCCACGCACGCACTGCTGCACAAGCTGCTGCCGGCCATGGGCCGCTACGACGCGGCGCTGCGCAAAACCCGGCAGGCGCTGGACCTGGCAGCGCCGGTGGTATCGCCTGCCACCCGGCTTGCAGCGGCCAAGGAGGACGACACGCACCGGGCCGGCATCCAGAAGCTGGTGGACGGTGTCGCCACCGCCGAGACCGTGCAGGCCTACGACAGCGCGGCCGCCGGTCTGAACACGCTGGCCGCAAACCTCGCCACGCTCAGGCTGAGCCGCCAGCAGGGCCTGCGTGACGAGTTGAAAACGCAGCTCGGCACCGACGCGGCTCTTGTCGGAATCGTCGATAGCCTCATCGCCGCACCGGCGGGCAAGGAGCAGAAATCAGGCGAAATGTGTTTCCAGGAGCTGTTCCAGGCCCTGGGCGCGCAGGCCCTGGCCGGTCTGGTAAAGGGCCTGCAGACGGCACGGGCTGCGGCCGATCCCACAGAAAAGCATCCAGTGGCCGGCGCCAGCGGCTCCCTCTTGCAGCTGGCGCGCACCATGGCGCCTGCGGACCTCGCGCAGCTCAACGACGGGCTCGGCGGCGGCGGCAACATGGCCGTGCTCCTGGAGCAGGGGTTCTCAGGCAAGGCCAGCGAACTGTCCGCGCTGGCCCGGGCCTACCCCGATGCCGATGCACGCACCCGCCTGAAGACCCTGATGGACCAGGGCTTCGGCGGCGCGGCCAACATGGCTGCCGTTATCCGGCTGGGCTGTCCTTCGGTCGACAAGCTGCAGGCGCTGGCCGCCGCCTACACCCCGGAGCAACTCAAACAGCTGATGGATACCGGGCTGGGCGGTGCCGAGGCGCTCGGCTCGGTAATGGGCACCGGCTGCAAGGGTGACGCCGCCAACCTGAAAAAACTGACCGACAACTTCACCCACCTCGCCCTGAAGACGCTGATCGACCAGGGCTGCGGCGATGCGGCGAACCTCGCCGGCCTGCTCGGCGATGCATGCGAAGGCGATGCGGCCAAACTCAAGACCCTGACAGCCGCCTTTGGCAACGGCGCCATGAACCTGGCGAAGCTCAAGGAGGTCGTGGACAGCCTCGGCGCACGCAAGGCAGGCGCCCGCATCAAGTTCATCGCCGACAAGGGCTACGCGGGCGACCTGGCGAAGGTCAGGACCAAGCTCTACGACGAGATCAACAGCGCATGCTCGGTCGGCACGACCGAAGAAAAGAAGACAAAACGCGCCCGGCTGATGAAAGCGGCCGGAACCTTCCTCAGCACGCAGCCGACCGACAGCTCGCTCGCGGTGACCTACGACACGAAGAAGATCGCTGCCGTACGGGTGAAGCATTTCATGGAGCGCCACAGCCGCGAACATTTCCATTTCGGCGACACGATCGGCAAAAACGGTCCACAGTCGAACATCAAAGCGTCCAACACGCAGTGGCCGGAGAACGCCACGGCGCAGGATATCGCCGCCGTGCTCGACGCGGCCATCAAGCTGACGGTCGACGACAACGCGGTCAAGACCCTCGCGGCGGGCGCCAGCGTCGCGCTGGAGCGCGACATCCCGGCCTATGGCGTCAGGGTGCAGATCGGCTACAAGCGACTTGCCGTCGGCAGCAAATGCAATGTCACGCAGTTCTTCCCCATGTCCAACACTGCAACCGCAGGAACGGTAAAAACACTGGCCGTCGAACATTTCGACGCCGCGCAAATGCAGGCGCTCAAGCGAGCGCTCGTCCGCTGATAGCTGAAGACATCCGACCAAAGCCGACCGAACTCGAGGATTTCCCATGGCCACGACCGACAAAACCACCGCGCTCGACGTGCAGTTCGCCTTGGGCATCGGCCCCACCGGCATGCTGAACGAAGCCGACCCGGCCCTGGCCACCTATGAGCCGCAGCTGTGGATGGACGACCTGACCGGCCAGATCATCATTGCGCTCGCCGACGGACAGGCGCCGCTGATCATCACCGACGACCTCATCGGGCTGGTCTGGGCGCTGTGCCTGAATTCGATCGAGCCGCTGCGCGAGGGGCGGGAGCATGTCGCCAAGTTCATCGAGGACCCGGGCAGCCTGCTGCTGCTGCCCAGGGGTGAACTGACGGAACTGGTGCGCGACGGGGAGAGCGTGGGCACGGTTTCCAGCCAGGCACTGGCGGAAGGGTTTCTCGCCTGCGTGCAGCGCCTGGCCAGCACGATGGGCCGGCTGGGACGAGGCGACGAGGAAGTCAGGATCGTGGCGGACACCCTGATCGACCGTGTCAGCGAGCTCCGTGGTGCGTGAACTTTTCATCGGGAAGACTGAAACAGCGAACGGATTCGAAAAGTCGTGCATCTCCTCACGATGCAAACCATGTCAAGTCACTTCTGGACTTCACTTTTTTTCGAATTGATGCCTAGGAAATCGACGAACGAACGCACCCGCGCCACCAGCTGGTGACGCTGCGGGTAGACCGCATGGATATCGGCATCGGGCGTCGAGTACTGCGGCAGTACCTGCACCAGGCGACCGTTGCGCAGGTGCTGCTCCAGGGCCCATTCGGCTCGCATCAGAATGCCCCGGACTTGGAGTGCCCAGTTGACGGTGATCTCGCCGTCGTCGGTCGGCAGGTTCCCGTGGTCTTGATGGCTTCGGTTCTCTGAACGCGGACTTTCAGGTTCGTCAATCGCCAGACGCCGTAGGGCTCTTCGCCTTGGCGGATGCCGACCCCTCACCGGGCCAGAACCGGGCATCACTGAACTGAGCGCTCCAGGCCTGGTACGAGGCGCAGCACGGCACTGCGGCCTCTGCAGCACTAGAACGCATGCCGCGATCTGCAGAGAACGGACAAGGCACGTTGTTCAGCTCACGGCGTGACCATGCCACCGTTCACGTTCAACGTCTCGCCGGAGACATAGCTCGACTCCGCAGAGGCCAGGAACACGTAGGCAGGCGCGAGCTCGGCGGGCTGACCGGAACGCTGGTAAATAT
>JAKONS010000342.1 GCA_022701845.1 Burkholderiaceae bacterium | reverse complement strand
CCCGCCAGCGGCGCCACCAGCGGGAACACCGCCAGCAGCGCGACCAGGGCCCAGGGCGCCCAGCGGGCCAGGCGATCGTGGTTCATCGGTTTTCTTCCGCTTTCAGCCCCGCGCGGGGAACAATCCGGCCGGCTTGAAGGCCAGCACGCCGGCCATCAGGGCATAGGTGGCGAGGCCTGCGATGGCCGGTGCCAGGTCGGACACCAGCGTGGGCGACAGGAACGAGCGCAGCGCGATCGGCACGAAGGCCCGGCCGATGGTGTCGACCATGCCCACCACCATCGCCGCCACGAAGGCGCCGCGGATCGAACCGATGCCGCCGATCACCAGCACCACCAGCGACGGGATGAGGATCTCCTCGCCCATGCCGACCTGTACCGCGGTGAGCGGGCCCATCAGCGCACCGGCCAGCGCCGCCAGCGCCGCGCCCAGCAGGAACACCAGCGAGAACACCTGCCCCACCCGCACGCCCATGAATTCGGCCATGCGCCGGTTCGAGGCACCCGCGCGCACCAGCATGCCGACCCGGGTGTGGTTGACCAGCAGGTACAGCCCCAGCGCCACCAGCACGCCGGCGGCCAGGATCACCAGCCGGTACGACGGATACAGCAGCCCCGGCAGCAGCTCCACCGGGCCGGACAGCGCGGCCGGTGCCGAGGCCATCAGCGGCGCCGCGCCCCAGATCATCTTCACCGCGTCGTCGGCCACCAGGATCACCCCGAAGGTGGCCAGCACCTGGGCCAGGTGGTCGCGGCCGTAGAGCCGGCGCACCAGGGCGGCTTCCAGCGCCAGCGCCAGCACGATCACCACCGCGACCGCCGCCACCACGCCCAGCACGAAGGAGCCGGTGCGGGTGTGCACATGGGCCGCCACATAGGCGCCGGCCATGAACAGCGAGCCGTGCGCCAGGTTCATCACGTCCATGATGCCGAACACCAGCGTCAGCCCGGCGGCCAGCAGGAACAGCATGAAGCCGTAGCCCAGGCCGTTGAGCATCTGCTCGATGAAAAGGATGGTCGTCATGCCGCGGCGTCGGTCGGGTCGGGTCGGGTCGCTTGCCGGCTCACTTCATCCGGCACTGGTCGTGGTACGCGTCGCGGTGGGCTTTCAACACGGTAGACACCGTCTTGTTGGTGATGCGGCCCTGGGCGTCCTTGCCGACCACCCGCAGGTAGTAGTCCTGGATGGGGAAGTTGTTGTTGTCGTACTTGAACGGGCCGCGCACCGACTGGAAGTTGGCCGCCTTCAGGGCCTTCAGCAGCGCCGGCTTGTCGGCCACGTTGCCCTTCACGTCGCGCACCGCGGCGTCCATCGCCAGGATGGCGTCGTAGGCCTGCGCGGCATAGAAGGTGGGCAGGCGCTTGTAGGCCTTCTGGAATTCGGCGACGAACTTCTGGTTGGCGGCGCCCGGCAGGTCGTGCGACCACTGCGAAGTGCTGAACAGGCCGAGCATCGGCTCGCCGACGGCGGCGATGGTGTCCTCGTCGGCCGAGGCCGGGCCGGTCACCAGGACGGTGTCCTTCGACAGGCCCGAGGCGACGAACTGCTTGATGAAGTTGATGCCCATCGCGCCCGGCAGGAAGAAGTACACCGCCTGCGGCTTGGCGGCGCGCACCTGCGCCAGCTCGGCCGCGTAGTCGAGCTGGCCGACCTTGGAATACACCTCGGCGGCGACCGTGCCCTTGAAGGTGCGCTTGAAGCCGGTGAGGTGGTCGCGGCCGGCGGGATAGTTGGGCGCGATGATGAAAGCGGTCTTGTAGCCGCGGTCGGTGGCGTGCTGGCCGGCGGCTTCGTCCCAGGTGTCGTTCTGGTAGCTCAGGCCGAAGAAGTACGGGTTGCACTGGGCGCCGGCGTACTGGCTGGGGCCGGGGTTGCTGGTGATGAACGGCACCTTGGCGGCGAACAGCGAGGGGCCGACGGCCAGCGCCACGTTCGACGGCGTCGGGCCGGTGAACAGGCTGATCTTGTTCTGCTGGATGAAGCGGTCGACCGCCTGCTTGGCCTGGTCGGGGCTGCCGGCGGTGTCGGCCTGGATGAACTCGGCCGGGTAGCCGCCCAGCTTGCTGTCGAGCAGCCTGATCGCCAGGTTGATCGCGTCGCGGGTTTCACCGCCGCCGGCGGCGAAGGGGCCGGAGATGTCCAGCGCCAGGCCGACCTTGATCGGGTCGGCGGCGAACGCCGGTGCGGCGACGCCCAGCGCCAGCACGGCGGTCAGGAGAAACGAGAGAGGCGAGCGGTGGTTCATGGCGGTCCGGGAAGGTGGAGCTGTGAAGGAACGAGGCGTTTGTAAGCGATTGTCTGATACCGGCATGCAATAAGCGTGCAACCGGGCGGTGCGGTGCCGGGGCCGGGTCAGACCTCGACTTCCACCCGCCCGGCCACCACCCGCACCGGGAAGCTGCGCACCGCCTCGGCCGCCGGTGCCTGGCAGGCCTCGCCGGTGCGGATGTCGAAGGTGCCCTGGTGCAGCGGGCATTCCACACAGCCGTTCTCCACCCAGCCGTCGGAGAGCTTGGCGGCGCCGTGGGTGCACAGGTCGTGCAGGGCGAATATCTCGTCGCCCTGGCGGAACACCGCCAGTTCCTGGCCGCCGGCCACGACCGGCCAGGCGGCCTCTTCGGAGAAGTCGTCGGGCGTGCCGATGAAGTGCCAGCGGCGTGCTTCGTCGGCGGTGGCGGTCGTGGGTTCTGTCATGGGATGGGTCTCCTCAAATCGGTGTGGCCAGCAGGGTCTGCACCCGAAGGGTATCGAACACCACCCGCTTCTTGCGATAGCGCAGCTCGCCGTCCTCGCGCACCAGCTCGTCGTCGTAGCGGCCGGCCTGGTAGACGGTGGAGTCGCCGGTCTGCCCGGTGATCACCACGATGTAGCTGGAGGTGGTGGTGATGGTCTCGCCGTCGTTGCCGGTCACCACCAGGCCCGAGGTCATGTGGCGGTAGGTGTGGCCTTCGAAAATGTTGGCGTGGCGCAGCGACAGCACCCGGTCGCGCAGCATCCGGCGGTTGCGGCAGTAGATCACCGGCGCGGGCAGGCCGGCATCGACGTTTTCCTTGGGGATGATCTCGTAGCGGCAGTCCTCGGTGAAGAAGCCGGTCCAGGCTTCGAGCTGGTCGTTGTCGAGGGCGCTGGTGTAGCGGGCCTGCAGTTCGCTGATTTCCAGCCAGAGGTGCAGCCGCTCGGCGGCGGTGG
>JAKONS010000336.1 GCA_022701845.1 Burkholderiaceae bacterium | reverse complement strand
CCACCACCAGAAGGCGCTCGCGGCCCCCGCACCGAATGTGGCGGCGACCAGCACCAGCCCTGCCGTTTCCCACGCGGCGCTCAACGCGGCACCTGTGTCGCCGCACGGTCGGCGTCGTCCCATGCTTTCAGCAGGTCGGGCGGCAAGGCGTTCGCCACCTGCGCGAACCGCTGGCCCACCAGGCGCTCGGCCTGCAGCAGCAGCACTGCCACCGGGCTGCTGGGCTCATGGGTCTCGAACCACAGGCGCGCATCGACCAGCACCGCGCGCATGTCCGCCCGGCTGCGCTGCGTGACCGGTGCTCCTGCGGCCGGCGCAGGTTCGGGCGTGTTCTGCTGTTGCGGTGCCGACACCGCCATGGCGAACGGCGCCAGCAAGGCCAGCAGGGCGCGCAGTGGCGGCGCGTCGTCGTGGAGGTGCGCGCGGGCCCACTGGTCGATCGCCGTCGCATGGTGCGCGGCCCGGGCGAGGTCGCCCAGCGGCGTCGGCTTTCGGCCCGGCCCGGGCTGCTGCTCAGCGGCGCGGGCGGCGGCCATGCGCCGCAGCAGGTCTTCCGGCGCCGCGGCCCCACCGGGCCGTGGCAGACCGAATGCGGCCGCCACCTCGCCCACCGCACAGCGCCCTTCCGAACCGCCGAAGAGCTCGATGCCGGCGATGTCGGCCAACAGGCCCTGCGGATCGGCGAGGGCGGCCAGCGCGTTGGCCCGGGGCAGCGGGTCGTACTGGCCGTCGAAGACGGTCTGCGGATGCACCGCGTCGGGCCATGCCTGCAGGACCGCGAGCAGCCGCGCCAGTGCCTGATCGAGCCCCGCCGCACCGCGCAGGCGAGTGCCCGAACGGCACAGGCAGGCCAGCAGGCCGATGTCCTGGCTGCGGTCGAGCAGGCGCAGCGCCTCGCGCTCGATCGCCGACCAGTCGGGTGCCGCCGACGAACCGACGAAGCTGCCGTACTGCACTTCCTCGACCGGCGCCATGCGGTCGAGCAGCATCAGGTAGTCCGGGTCGTATTCGAGGCTGGGGCCGCAGGGATGCGCATCGCCGGACGGGGCCGGGACAGAGGGAGTCGGTTGTGGGCTCATGGATGGGATTGCTGGGAGTGCTGAAAAATTGACATCGGGCGCGGTGGCGACGACTACGGGACAGGAACGGCGGGATCACGCGGAGCGCCAGGAGCAGGTGCGGTGCCCGCCGGCGGGAGGGCGCACGATTCCGGCTCGAACACCAGCCCGACCGCATCGGTCGCAGGCCCGTCGCCGCAGCGGCCGGCCCAGCACCGGGCGTCACCCAGCCAGGTCGACCAGCCGAGCCGGTGGCCCTCTTCCAAACGGGCCGGCGGGGCATCGTCCGCCCGCACCCGCAACTCGACCTGCCAGGCGAACTCGAAGCCGAGGAAGGCCCGTACCCATTCACGCAGCACCGGCAGGTCGGCACCGCCGGGCATGAAACGCAGGTAGCGCTCGAGCGTGAGCGGCCCCAGCACCAGGCAGAACCGGCCTTGCCGGTCGGGCACCCGCTCGCCGGCGATGGCGCCGCCGGCCAGCACGCTGGAGGCCCGGGTGTCGCCCAGCCGGCTGTGGTCGGCCGCATCGATCGCAATCCAGTGCAGCACGAACTCCTGCAGCCGGATCGGCGCCTGGAAGAAATGCACCAGCGTCTGCACCAGGCCGTCGGGATGCCGGGATTCCTGCGACAGGTGGGCCGACGCCGACAGCCGCGCATGCGCCGGCAGCACCGCGCCGCGCAGCTCCGACGGCTCGTGCCCGGTCAGCCGCCCGATATAGCCGCTGAAGGTTTCGTCGTCCCGACGATCCAGCCCGGCGGCGGCCTGCCCCTGCGCCCAGGCGCGGTACAGCAGGGTGAGATAGCGGTGGTGGAACACATCGAGGAAATTGGCCAGCGTGCCGTCGCGGTGGTTCCTGCTGCGCTCGCGCACCCATTCGGTGTAGTGCAGCGGCAGCGGGCCGTTGGGGCCGAGCAGGCCCAGGCCGAAGACGCGGACCAGCGGCACGGTCGGCAGGTTGCCGGCGAGCGGCGCCGCACCGGGGTGCGCCGGCTCCGGCTGGCTCGACAGCGGCAGCACCACCTCGGCGATCTCGCGCGGAGCGAAGGCCAGGTCGGCCACCTGCCCGAGCCGGAAGGTCTCATGGCGCGGCCGCAGCGCGCGGCCGATGCGGCGGGTGGCGGCGCCCGCCGGGGCAGCGAGTTCCCGCACGCCATCGGCCGGCGCTGCCGGTTGTGCGGCCAGGCGGCGCAGCAACGACAGGAAGCCGAAGCGCCAGGGCGCTTCGCGCACCCGCTCCAGCAGCGGCGGCAGCGATGCGCGCGCCATCAGACGACGCCCCGCCCGCCGGCGCGCACCGGCCAGCGGGCGATGGTGCCGCGCTGCGGAGATTCGAGCACCGTCTGGCAGAAGGCGTTGACGCTCACATGGCGCGCCAGATAACGCTCCAGCACCAGCCCGAACAGGTAGGGACTGCTGCCGGAGAAACCGTCTTCGTTCACCGTCAGGGTGCACTCCACGCCGCGGCCGTAGAGCAAGGGACCGGCGCCCGGCAGGCGCCGCGTCACCGGCACGATGCGGGTGCCGATCAGGCTGTCGATCAGCCGGTTCTGCACCTCGTCGTCACGCGACACGAACAGGCGCAGCATGTCGCGCAGCGCCTGCGCGCCCTCGCCTTCCGGCAGACCGACCAGCGGCAGATGGTTGAAATTGAGTTGCCGAATCAGACGCCAGGAAAGCTCCTGCTGCGCATGGGGCGGCCGCGGGCGGGTGGCGGGGCGGATCAGGCCGACACCGTCGACCGGAATGTCGTCGTCGGGCGAGAGGTCGGACACGCCGTTGCGCGGCATCAGGCACGGCAGGTCGCGGTTGGTGAGCAGCGCCTGCACCTCCAGGGTGTCGAGCCGTTCCGGGTAAGGCGCCTCGTGCTGGTCGACCAGCGACAGGAACACCTCGCTGCCCACATACGGCGATCGCGTGCCGTGGATGCGTGCCGCGTCCGACGGCAGCCGCAGCTCGCGCCGGATGGAAAAGTAGCGGCCATGGTCGCCCTGGTCGTGGTGCAGCGACTGGTAGAGCGGGCGGAACTCCAGCGGTGCGCTGTCGCCCGACGATCGCGCGGTCAGCCGCTGCACCGAATGCACCTCGAAATCCAGCGGCGTCTGGTGTCGGGGCTGGTAATGCTGCTCGGTGGCCGCAGGATCGAGCTTCAGCTTGTCGCAGCTCGGCGAGAACAGGTTGATCGCCGGTGTGCAGAACAGCGCGAACTGGCAGGCGTCGACCAGCGGCGCCAGATCGCCGGGGGCACGGTCGAGCAAGACCACCACCTCCGCCTCGTTGCCCGGGATGCGAGCCAGCCCGGCGCCCAACTGGGTCAGGGTGAAGAACCAGAAGCGCTCCGGGCAGACGAAGAATTCATGCAGCAGGTTGTGGCCGTGGAAGGTGTTCCACGGCAAGGGCAGCAGGCCGTCGCCCGGATCGAGCCCTTCGTGCACCACCGCGCCGTGCGTCACCAGATGCGCCTGCCGGGCCATCGCGCCGGGTGCGCCGACCGCCAGCCCCACCGCAGCGGTATGCAGCAACTCGAACAGCCGCGAGGCGGTCTGCTCGTCTCCGCACAGATAGACCGGCAGCCGGTCGAGACCGGCGAAATCCTGGAAGGCGGCGCCATCCCGCAAGCGCAGGCGCAGTCGCAAGGCACCGGCCAGCTGCACCGGCGGTGCGAACCGGGAGCCGGCCGCGAGCAGATCGGGCGGCGCACCGGTCAGCCGCGCATCCACGATGTCGATCGGCCAGAGCCGGACCTCCTGGCTGGCGCGAAAGGTGCAAGGTGTCTGCATGCCCGGCGCGAGGACCCGCGTCTGGAATCGCGCTCCCGCCGGCACCCGGAAGCCGGCGGCGAGGTCGCTGGCCCCATGCTGGGGATGCAGCTGCAGCACCGTCATCGACGGGGTCGGGCACACGTAGTTGGGAAACAGCACCTCGAGCAGACGCTCGGTGAAGCGGGGGAATTCCGCGTCCAGCTTGAGTTGCAGCCGCGCCGACATGAAGCTGAACGACTCGATCAGCCGTTCGACATACGGGTCCTCGATCTCGTCCGCGCGCATGCCCAACCGGCGCGCGACCTTCGGATGGGCCGCGGCGAACTCGCCCGCCGCGTCGCGCATGTAGATCAATTCGCGGTTGTAGTAATCGAGCAGGCGCGGGTCCATGGCGGTCGGGTCAGGAAAAGGTGGGAGAAGTCGGAGGGCGATGGCAAAAGGCGTCGTGGGCGGCAGCGGGATCAACCTACCGTCACCCCGCCCAGGCGCCCGGAGGCCAGATCGACCGCGCTCTGCACGGTGAATTCGAGCGGATACGGTTGCGACCGGATGCGGCCCTTGATCTGAATCCGGGGCATGAAGCCGCCGGGCGCGCCGCGGTCTTCCGCCAGCGGAAGCACCTCGACCGTCTGCAGATCGATACGCGATTCGAACCGCGCGATGGCGGCGCGCACGATGGTTTCGATACGCCGCCACTGGCCCATGTCGAGTGGGCCGGCAATCAGCGGAGGCACGCCGAAATTGAGCACCGAGGCCGCAGCGAGCGGATGGGCGACGGCGTCGAGCGAATCGTCGTGGCTGACGGTGTTGAGCAGGAAAGCGAGGTCGCGCCGGACGTTCTCGCGCAGACCGTCCGGGGTGAGGACATAAGCCGCAGGTAGCTCCGATCGTTCGGCAGGACGGTCGTCGCAGAGGCGGTCGAACAGGGTCGGCAGCAAAGGAGATGCCGTTCGTTTGCCGTTGGCGAAATTCCCGGCTTTGCGGTGCTGGCTCATGGTGCGGGCCGAATCGCGATGTGTGTCATGGGGAGCCTGGCATTCCGCTGGTGTGGGGCGCCTTGGTGCGATGGCTGCGGCAGGCAGCCACCGACGCGGCCGGGGAAGGGAGGCTCATGACCATGGCGCGCCCCGCTTCAGTGGGAAAAATCCGGACCGGCATCGTCGGTAGGCGAGTCCGCCAGGCTGAGGTTGGCGAATGCCGCTTCGGTGACTGGCAGGCTGTGCTCGGTAGTGCCACCGTGCTGCGCTGCGCGTACTTGCCAAATACCCGCGGTCCCGAGGGTGACGCCAGCCGCGTTCAGGCGCAGGTAGCTGCCGCCGGCGTTGATCAGGATTTCATCGGTGGCATCGATGAGCACCCGGTCGCCCTGCAGCCGGATGTCGAGCCTGGCCAATAGCGAGATGCCGTTCTTCAGCGCGTCGATGTCGATATTTCCTTGCGCCGCCACCAGCTTCATGCCGGCCTTGAAGGCGAACAGCCGGATCGACTCGCGCGCGCTGGCCAGCAGGCTCCTGCCCGCTGCCACGCTGGTGTGCCAAGTGCTGCTCACCGCGGTGTGGCCGCCGCTGGCGAGGTGGGTGTCGCCGGCGCTGGTGCAGGCGATGCCGGCGGCGCTGGCGACGACCAGATGCGGCTTCGACAGTTCGGGTAATCGCGTGCGTTCGCCGGCATCCGCCGGGCTACCGGTGCCGGGCGTGCCCCGGATTTCGCCGGCCTGCAGGTCCAACTGCTGCGCCACATCGCCCTGATCGCCGCCCTGCTGCGCACCGGCCTCGGTCGCGGTGGTGCCGAGGCTCGCCTGCAGGTCGTTCGCCGTCGCCAGGCGAGCACTGGTTTCGGGCATCGACAACGCATGCGCCCGGGCGCCCGGGCGGGCCTGGGTGGAGACCAGCAGGCCGGCACCCGCGCGGACCGCGCCATGGCCGTCGGTGCGCAGTTCGAAACCCTGGCCCCGCGCCTCGCGCCGCCCGGCCTGGTAGTCGATATGCCGGTTGGCACCGAGGACCAGCGAACTGTCCTGGTGCGCGCTCCGCAGCTGTACCTGCATCTCGCCGCGGGTGTCGTCGAACAGCAGATGGTTGCTGCGGCCGTGCGCCGCATTGCCCGCGCCGTCCGGGCCGAGTTCGCGGCTGACGACGCCGGACAGGCCCAGGTTGCCCGGCGGCAGGAGCGGCGGCGGATTGCGGTCGTTGGCGACCTCGCCGATGCAGACCGGCTGCTCGATGTCGCCGTTGACGAAGCTGATCAACACCTCCTGGCCGATGCGCGGCACATGCAGCGTGGCGGTGCGGTTGCCGGCCCAGGGCGCCATGACCCGGACCCAGCAGCTGGCGAGTGGGCGTGCCCTCTCCGCGCCGCCGTTGCTTCGGTGATCCTGCGGGTGATGGCGGTACCAGGGCAGCCGTACCTGTACCCGGCCCCAGCGGTCGGTATGAACGCTCGCACCCGCCGGGCCCACCACCTCGGCCGTCTGCACCGCCGGTGCCTCGGGGCGGGGTTGTGTGATGGCGGGACGCAGCGGGTCGGCGACCGGATGGGCGACCAGGTCGACGGTCACCTGCCAGCGCTGCGCATGGCCCGGCCGGGGCGCGGATGCCAGCAGCCCCTGGGAAACATCGGCGGCGCGGGAGTGCCCCGAGTTTTGCGGCGTCTGGCTGTCGCGGCCGGGGTTCTCGATGAGGAAGCGGGTGTCGAGCACCAGGTACTCGGTATTGGCGTCACGCCGCGGATGGCCGGTGAGGGTGAAGCGGCGGCCGGGCACCATGGCGCGCAGATTGCCGCTGGCGCACGCGCGGCCGGCGGCGGTGCGCAGGGACTGCAGGCGCATTTCGGCCAGCGCCGCACCCTCGCTGCGCGGATCGTTCGGCGGCACGGTGACGCCGCTGGCGGTCGGCTGTGAGAAACGCCCGGCGCCGACGGGTGGATGCCACTCGCGCAGCGGCAACCTTGCGTCGTCTGCCGGGCCGTCGCCCGCGGCCTGCTGCAGATCGAGGCCGGAGCGGGCGTAGTCGTAGTCGCCGGTCAGGTAGTGGCTGCCGACGACCGCGGCGCCGGAGGTGAAGGAATGGAAATATT
>JAKONS010000331.1 GCA_022701845.1 Burkholderiaceae bacterium | reverse complement strand
GGTGGGCAACACGCAGGTGCAGCTGCGCAACGGCATGCACCTGGTGCTCACGGCGCTCAAGACCAAGACGCCCTACAAGATCTTCCGCAAGGGCGTGGGCATGCTGATCCAGGTGTTCACCCAGTCGGCCTATCGTCCGACCCAGCTGCGTCTGAAGAAGAGCAGCCCGGACGCCTTCAAGAACCCCGAGACCAAGATCGCCGATCTCGTCACCTGACGCGGCACCTCCCCCCTCGTCGCACACGATGACGCCACACCGGCCCACCCGATCCCTCGACGCCCAGGACCCCGTCCTGAGCGCGGATTGCGAGCGCCTGTGCATCCATCCGGTGGCGTTCCGCGGCAGCGAGCTCCCGCTGGGTCATTTCTTCTCCGTCACACCCCCCTGATCGAGGCCGCTGGCGGCTTCCTTCCGTCCGGGTCATCGAGCCGACGTCCGCGCGTGTTCCCGTGTCCAGCGACACGCGGCCGCCCCGGATGTCTGGCAGCCGTGCCCGGCCATGACAGACTCCGAGCCCTGCAACCCGTCTCGCGACCCGATGCGCCGCGCCTCCGCGCGCGCGCATGCCGGTCGGAAGCGGGTCGACGGGCGCGACTCATCTGATGGGGTGAAACATGAAAGACTTCCATGCCTGTGCGGACGCATTCGCGCCGCCGGCCTGCCTCCAGGCCGGTGGCGGCATGCCGTGGCCAGGCGTCGCCACGAGCACGGCACTGACCCGGACGCTCGACCTGTCGCACGATTCGTCGGCGACAGCGACGGGCGACGTGCTGCGGGCACCGATCGCCGGCGTGGCGAGCCTGCCCTTCGCCGGGAGCGTGCTGATGCTCGCGTGCCTCCTCGCCGCGATCCTGGGGTCGGCGCTGCTGCTCTCGCGACGCGCCCCGGGACTGCCTGTCGCGGCCCAGCAGCGCACCCGCTGGCTCGACGGCCTGCGCGGCGTGGCCGTCGCCCTGGTGATGCTCAACCATGCGCCGCTGGTGCTCGACAACCTCCAGCTCGCGCCGACCGGCTTCGCCCTGGACGCCCGGACCCTGGCCCTGCTGGACTACCTCGGCAGCATCGGCGTGCAGATCTTCTTCTGCATCACCGGCTACCTGTTCGCAGACAAGCTGCTGCCGGCGCGCAATGTCGACTGGCTCCTGTTCTTCCTGCGGCGGCTCCAGCGGCTGGTGCCCGCCTACGCGGTCGCGGTGCTGGCGGCCCTCGCCGTCGCGGCCCTGTTCTCGCGCGTCGACCGGCACTTCCTCGCCTCGGCCCTCGATGCCATGCCCCGCCTGATGGCCTTCGGCTTCTATTCGCTGCCGCGCGTCGGCGCGTTCGAGACCTCGCGCCTGTTGGGCATGAGCTGGACCCTGGCCTTCGAATGGCGTTTCTACGTCGTGCTGCCGCTGGTGTTCATGGTGATCCGCCTGGGCAAGGCGCCGGGCAGCATCGCCATCGCCCTCGTGGCGGCGGTGCTGATGCTCGTCGAGGGCGTCGGCGTGTGGATGTTCTTCGCGCTGGGTGCCCTAGCCTCACCGCTCGCACGCCTGCAGCCGACGGCCGGCCAGCGCGCCGCGGCGCGCGGTGCCCTGTGCCTGTGCGTCGCGTCGATGGTGCTGAACTGGGCGGTGGTCGACCGCGACCGCGTCCTGCAGGGACTCCACGTGCTGGCGCTCTTCGGCTGCGTCGCCGTCGCGCGCCCCCGACTGCTGTCGAGCCGCAGCGCCGTGACGCTCGGCACGCTCAGCTACAGCCTCTACCTGCTCCACGTGATGGTGTTCTTCGCCGTGTTCGGCCTCTGCCATGCCCACGCCTTCGACGTCGCGGCCCTGTCGCCCGCCGCGTTCACCCTGCTGGCGGGAGTGGCGGTGGCGCTGGCGATGGCGCTCTCGGCGCTGTCCTATCTGCTGCTGGAGCGTCGTTTCGTCGACTTCCAGTCCACCCCCGAACCTCGCCCCGCGCGTTGACCCGGTGCACCTGCAGGATTTTTTGCTTTTTCCGTCGTCCAGGGCATTGGACGTCTGGCCAATCCCCGATTTTCCAGGCTATAATCTTGGTCTTGCCTGACGACAGTAATGTCAATCAGGGGCTCTTAGCTCAGTTGGTAGAGCAGCGGACTCTTAATCCGTAGGTCGAGTGTTCGAGTCACTCAGGGCCCACCACCAACAAGCCCGCATGGGTACCGAAAAGCCTGTCACCACATTGGTGGCAGGCTTTTTTTATTGGGTGCTCTTCCCAGGTGTGGCGAAGACATGGTGTGGATTGCAGCAAAGTTTTTGGCTTGCCTTCATTCGGTCGCTCATAAGGTCCAAGCGGCGAATGAAATCGCCCATCCGATCTGTTCACCCGTTGTTGAACAGGAAAAGCTTGCTGTGGTTGCCGCACTCACCACAGATGCACGCCTTTTGGGATATTTCTTTGCGATCCAGTAGTTTTACCACGGCTGTGGTTTCTGGTCCTATGGTGTATAGCACGCAAAATTCTCAAGTGACGTCACTCTTCTGCTTCGCAGGATCTGTGTGACTTCACATTACCGTGCACTGCCTACCTTACGCGCTATAGGGCCTGAAAGTTCACTGCCGCTGTGATCAAGTGACTTGTCCGGATGGGCGAATTGACCTGCCTGTTGCAGACGAATGGCACAAGGCGTGAGTATCAAATCACGACTGCAGCGATCTTTATCTTTCAGCAGCGAGCACTGCGTTTTCTGGTATCGACCCTACACGACTGCTGAAGACTGAAAGCCATAGACTTTTCATTAGCATCTAATTATCCCATTCCCGCACAGCGGCACAACAGTGAGGATGACTATTCAGCGAAAAGTCGACAATGCGCGTTTTCCATATAAACCTAAGGCGAAGAGCCAAATCCCATGAAAGCGTCGATGAAGCGTGACTGGCGCGAGAAGCCCGATGTTGAACACACGGAACGCCAGGAACTGCCATAAAGATGAAACAA
>JAKONS010000323.1 GCA_022701845.1 Burkholderiaceae bacterium | reverse complement strand
CCACCACCGACGGCGACTGCAGCTGGAAGCCCCAGCCCAGCTGCGCGCCCGTCGCCCGCAGACCCAGCACCAGAGCGCCCAGCGCGACGAACGACAGCACCACGCCGGCGCTGTAGGCCAGCCCGGCGATGCGCTGCTGGCGCGGTGCGCCGCCGTGGCGCGAAAAACCGAGCAGCTTCACCGCCAGCACCGGGAACACGCAGGGCATCAGGTTGAGCAGCAGACCGCCGACCAGCGCCGCCGCGAGCGCGGCGAGCCAGGTGCCCAGCGGCGCCGCGCCGGCAGCGGGCGCGCCGACAGCGCTGTTCGCCGCGTTGGCGGCGAGGGCCGCCTGCAGGGCGTCGGGCACCGCGCCCGGTGCGGCGGCCGGCGCCGGCCAGGCGCCCGAGACCGCCGCCTCGGCGCGCCAGCCCTGCCGGCTGCCGTCGGCGGCATCGGCGGCGATCACCAGCGGCATCGTCGTCGGGCTGTCGCTGCGGTGGGCCGACAGGGGAACCGTCGCGGTCCAGCTGCCGTCCTGCCACGACTGGCGCGGATCGGCGGCCGGCTCGGTGATGCCGGGCGTTTCCGGGAACAGCTCCAATGGGCGGCCGCGCAGCGCGGGGGGCAGCCCGGTCGAGGTGACGGTGAGCGCGTTGCCGTCGATCCGCACCCGGGTGTCGCCGGCCAGCGCCAGCGGGCGCGCCGCCGCGGCGGCCGAGAAGGCGGCGGCGTCGACGGCGGTGGCGCTGCGCAGCGGCAGCTCCAGCGAGAAATCGCCCTGCTCGGGCACGCATTCCTTCTGGCAGACCAGCCACTGCGCATGCAGCGACAGCCGCGTGGTGGTGGTGCCGGGCGCGGGCCGGAAATCCGGCGCCACGGCGATCGTCACCGGCAGCAGCACCGTGCCTTCGTAGCCGTAGTTGGCCAGCGGCCCGATCGGGATGCGGCGCGGCAGCGGCCAGTCGATCCCGCCGGCTGTCAGCCCGCCGGGCAGCGACCAGTCGAGCTGGGTGGCCAGGCCGGAATCGCCCGGATTGCGCCAGTAGGTATGCCAGTGCGGCTGGTGCTCGATGCGCAGCCCGGCCTGGAAGCTGCCGCCAGCGCTGACACCGTCGGGCGCGTGGACCACCAGTTCGGCCCGCACATGGGGCGTGGTGACCACCGCCGGTGCCGCCGGGCCGTTACCCGCAGCGCCGCCGGAGACCCACTGTGCGCCGGCACCGGCGCTGGCGGCGAGCAGCACCGCGGCGGCGGCCAGGCTTCGGCAGCGGGTCATCGGGACGGTGGGGAGGCGGGTGGACTGCATGTGCGGAGATGGAGAGGGGTGGTGCGCCGGTGGTTCCCGCGCAGCGCACGGCGATGGTAGCGGGCCGCCCTGCCGGAGCGATCCATAGGACCTATCGCACAAGTGAGCGACCGATCACTAACATGGACGCACGATGCACCCGCGCCATTTCCTCGTCGCCACGACCTGCACCGCGCTGCTGGCCGATGCCGTGGCGTGTGCGGCCGCGCCACGGCACCGGGTGCCGGCGCCGTGCCGGGCCAGGGGCGCGGCCGGATGCATGTCGACGCCGCCCCCGAGGCGGCCCCGCCGGCGCCTGGCGCTCGAGATTCGTCTGCTGCTGGCCCTGCTGGCGGAACTGGCCGGCTGGGCGCTGGACGAATGGCGCGCCCTGTGGGAGCGCCGCCCGCGGTGACGGCAAGCCTGCGCTTCAGGGCCGCCGTGTCGGCGCGGGCGCGGTGCTCCAGAGGATCAGGCCCAGCAGCACCAGCTGGAACGGCAGGCGCGCCACCAGCAGCCAGTAGGGCACCGCATAGTCCTGGGCGTTCAACAGCATCACCACGTTGGCGGGCGTCACTGCGAGGGTCAGCAGGCACAGGCCCCAGCCGGCGGCGCGACGGAAGCGGCGCACCAGCACCCCGGCGGCGCCGAGCAGCTCGAAGGCGCCGCTCACCAGCACCGCTTCGCGCGGCCAGGGAATGAAGCCGGGCACGATGCGCATCTCGGCCTCGGTGAAGACGAAATGGGCGATGCCGCCCAGGAAGAACCAGAGGAAGACGAAGCAGAGCGCGGCGATGCGCAGCGCCCGGCGCCGCTTCTTGTCGCGGCTGTCGTAATAGAAATGCTGCACGGGTGAACCTGGAGGACGGGGCGGCTAGCCGTAGTGGGCGATCCACTCCACGCCGCGCAGGCGGGCCTCTTCGATGGCGGCCTCCTCGGCCTCGAAGTCGCGCGCGTCGAGAGCGATGGTGCGGGCCCGGGTCGGCCAGACCACCTTGGTGACCACCAGGGTCGGCACGAACCGGCCGTTGCCCATGCGCCGGGCGCCGCATTCGAGCTGGTAATCGCCTTGGTGGAACATCGACACACTTTGCATCACTAACCTCCCGACCGCTGAAAGATCGGAGTATGCGCGAGGCCCGCCCGCCGCCGCGTGGCGCCTATCAGACGCTGCCGCCGAGCACCCGCAGCAGCGTCGCGTGGTTCACCAGCAGGTTGTAGCGGTTCTCGGCCACCGCGTTCTCGGCCGAGCGCCGCCGCTCCTGCGCGTCCAGCCAGATGCGCAGCGCCACCGCGCCCAGCCGGTAGCGGGTCTCGTACAGCCGCTCGGCGGTGCGCGCGTCGTCGAGCTGCGCCTGCAGCTGCACGCCGCGCTCGGCGGTGCGGGTGCGCGCCGACAGCGTGTTGTCGACATCGGCCAGCGCCTGGTAGAGCGTCTGCCGGAAACCCACCACCGCCTGCTCGTACT
>JAKONS010000318.1 GCA_022701845.1 Burkholderiaceae bacterium | reverse complement strand
GCCTTCGCCACCCACCTGCTCAACCACGGCGCCGACCTGCGCTCGGTGCAGCTGCTGCTAGGCCATGCCGACATCTCGACCACCACCATCTACACCCATGTGGCGCGCGAGCGGCTGAAGGCGCTGCACGGCGCGCACCATCCCCGTGGCTGACGACGTGCCGCCGCCGGGCAGGCTGTTCCTCGGCACCGCGGGCTGGAGCCTGCCGCGCGAACAGTGGCCGCACTTTCCGGCCGACGGCACCCATCTGCAGCGCTATGCCGGTGTGTTCGGCGCGGCCGAGATCGATACCTCGTTCTACCGGCCGCACCAGCCCAAGACCTATGCCCGCTGGGGCGACAGCACGCCCGCGGGCTTCCGCTTCGCGGTGAAGCTGCCGCGCGAGATCACCCACGAACGGGCGCTGGTAAATGCGCAGGCGCTGCTCGACGCCTTCATGGCGCAGGTCGGCGCGCTCGGCGAGCGGCTGGGCTGCCTGCTGGTGCAACTCGCGCCGCGCCTGGCGTTCGAGCCGGCGACGGTCGACGCTTTCCTGCACGCATTGCGGCAGCGGCACGGCGGGGGCATCGCGCTGGAGCCTCGGCATGCCAGCTGGTTCGACGGTGCGGCCGATGCGCTGCTGGCGCGGCACCGGGTGGCGCGGGTGCTGGCGCACCCCGGCCTGCATGCGGGCGGCGATGCGCCGGGCGGCTGGCCCGGGCTGGTGTACCTGCGGCTGCACGGCGCACCCCGCATTTATTATTCGGCCTATGCACAGGCCGACCTGGTCGCCTGGGCTGCGCGGGTGCGCTCGGCCCTCGACAGCGGGGCCGATTGCTGGTGCGTGTTCGACAACACCGCGCACGGCCATGCGATTCCCGATGCGATGGCCCTGGCCCGTCTGCTCGCTCGCTGACTCCTCCTGTTTTCCGATTCCCGATTTCCGCTTTCCGCGTTCCGCTTTCCGCTTTCCCATCCCCTTTTCGCGAGCCATGAAAAAACTCCTGTCCTTCCTGTTCCTCGGCGCCGCCGCGTTGGCAGCCGCCGCGCAGACGCCGCAGCCAGCCGCCGCGGCTGCCTACCCGAATCGGCCGATCCGCATCGTGGTGGCCTATCCCGCCGGCGGCGTCAGCGACAACGTGGCCCGCTCCCTGGCCGACCGGCTGGCTGGGCCGCTCGGCGTGCCGGTGGTGATCGAGAACAAGGCCGGCGCCAGCGGCGGCATCGGCATGGACGCGGTGGCCAAGGCGGCGCCGGACGGCTACACCCTGGGCTTCTCGGCGATCAGCCCGCTGGTGCTCAATCCGCATCTGGGCGCGACGCCGTTCGACGCGGTGCGCGACATCGCGCCGGTCGCCAGCGTGATGTATTCGCCGGTGGTGGTGCTGGGCACCTCGGCGCTGGCCGCGCGCGATTTCAAGTCGCTGCTGTCGTTCGCCAATACGCATCCCGGCGCGGTGCGCTGGGCCACGTCCGGCAATGCGTCGCTGGGCCACCTGATGCTGGCGCAGCTCAAGTCGGCCACCCGCACCGATATCACCCATATTCCCTACAAGGGCGGCGGCCAGCAGCTCAACGACGCGCTCGGCGGTCAGTTCGAGGTGCTGTCGACGAATGCCGCGCCGGCGATCGTGGCGCAGGTGAAGGCCGGCAAGCTGAAGCCGCTGGCGGTGGGCGCACCGGCCCGGCTGGCCAGCCTGCCCGAGGTGCCGACCCTGGCCGAGCTGGGTTTCGGCGCGGCCAACCTGTCGTCGGTGTTCGGTGTCTTCGCGCCGGGGCAGACGCCCGCGGCGGTGGTGCAGCGGCTCAATACCGAGATCAACCGGATCCTGGCCACGCCGGAATTCCGCAACCAGTTGCTGGCCGCCGACAACGTGGCCACCCGGATGAGCCCGGCCGAATTCGCCCGCGAGATCGCGGAGCAGTCCGCCGGCAACGCCCGCATCATCAAGCTGGCGGGCATCAAGGCCGAGTGATCGGCCGGCCGCTGGCGCGCTAGCGCGCCGCGGCCATGTCGTCGGCCCAGGCCAGGGCGTTCAGATGCGCCCAGTTCACCTGGTGGTTCGACAGCTGCAGCGCGATGGCGGTTTCGGCGAAGCGGGCGTCGTCGGCACTCTCGCAGGCTTCGGTCAGAGCCAGCAGCGGCGCGAAGACGCCGGTCTGGTGCAGCAGCGCATCGGTCACCGGCTGCGGCAGCGACACCGCCTCCAGCGCCTTGTCCAGCGGAATGCCCAGCATCGCGTCGAGCAGCGAGAAGACGCCCACCACGAAGGCGTTGTCGGCCTCTTCGGCCGGCATGATTTCGAGGGCGAGCAGCTCCATCAGCCGGCCGCGCACCACCGCGGTGGTGCCCAGCGCGGGCGGGCTGCCGTCGCGGGCGTTGGTCATCAGCATCGCGGCCCAGCGGAACAGCTTGTTCATGCCCAGCAGCATCACCGCGTGGCGGAACGAGGTGACCTCGGTGCTGAGCCCGAAGCCGGCCGAGTTGATGAAGCGCAGCAAGGTGAACGACAGCGTCGGGTCGCGCTTGAGCAGCTCTTCGATCTCGACCGGATCGGCCTGCTTGCGCACCAGGTTGATCAGCTGCAGCACGATGGCCTGCGCCGGCCGCACGCCGCGGGTCTCGACGATCGTCGGCTGGGCGAACCAGTGGCCCTGGAACAGGCCGATGCCGTAGGCCGCCAGCTGCGCCTGCTGCTCGGCGGTGTGCACGTTCTGCGCGATCACCTGCGCCTGGGTCGAGGTACGCACCAGCCGCACCAGCGACTGGCCGATCTGCGGTGCGAAATGCGCCAGGTCGAGCCGCACATGCGAGGCCAGCTGCAGCCATTCGCTGTAGGCCTTCTTCAGCACGCCCTGGTCGAACGCCAAGCGGAACCCGCGTGCCTTCAGCGCCGTCAGGTGGGCGGTGACCGCGGCTACCGCGGCCGGCGTTTCGTCGGCCAGCGACGGAACCATCAGCACCACCCGCGCGGCCGGCACCAGTTCCAGGTCGCCGTTGGTCAGGCTCTCGTGCTCGCAGCGGATGAACACGGTATGCCGGCCGAGCGCCACCTCGGCGTCGGGGCTCGACAGCAGGTTCAGCAGCAGGGCCACGCCGGACGTCGGCGCCGCGCCCGGGCTGCGGTCGAAGAGCTCGTAGCCGACGACGGCACGGTCGCGGTCGACGATCGCCTCACGGCCGATCAGCCCGGCCTCGGCTGTCGGAATCGAGGCGGTATCGCGCGCGCCTGACAGGTCTGTGGAAGCCATGGAATCCTGCAAGAAGAAGGCCGGTGACGGTGACCGGCGTTGGAAGGCGGGGACGAAAGGGTGCTTGGTGGTGCGCGGTTGCCGCGCGATTACTGCGCGGGTATGCCGTCGGACCAGGCCAGTGCCTGCAGGTGGGCCCAGTTGACCTCCTGGCTCGACAGGCCCAGCGTTTCGCTGGCGGTGCGGAAGGCGTCTTCGTCGCCGGTCTCGCAGGCCTCGGTCAGCTGCAGATAGGTGCCGAGCGGGCCTGAGCGGTGCAGCAGGGCATCGACCACTTCCTCGGGCAAGGTGAGCAGCTTCACCGCCTGGTCCATCGGCAGGCCCAGCATCACGTCGAGCATCGAGAAGATGCCCGCCACGAAGGCGTGTTCGCGCGCCTCGGCGCCCAGGCGTTCGGCCACCAGCAGCTCCATCAGCCGGCCGCGCACGACAGCCAGGCTGCCGACCGACGGCGGCGTGCCGTTCTTCGAGGCCAGCAGCAGCAAGGCGGCCCAGCGGAACAGCTTCTTCAGCCCGAGGATCATCACCGCGTGGCGGAACGAGGTGACTTCGCGCTGCATGCCGAAGCCGGCCGAATTGATCAGGCGCATCAGGTTGAAGGCCAGGCCCGCGTCCTTCTTGAGCACCTGCTCGATCTCGTCGGTGCTGGCCTGCCGGCGCACCAGGTTGACCAGCTCGACGGCGGCCAGCTGCGACGGCGCGATGAGGCGCGTGGCCACCACCGACGGACGCGAGAACCAGTAGCCCTGGAACAGCCCGAAACCCATGGCGCGCGCCGCTTCGAACTGCTCCTCGGTCTCGACCTTCTCGGCCACCAGGTCGATGCCGGGCAGGCTCTGCGCCTGGCGCACCAGCGACGGCAGGCGGCTGGCCGGAATGGCGGTGAGGTCGAACTTGATGTAGTCGGCGAGGGCCAGCCAGGGCTGGTAGGCGTCTTCCAGCACCGACGGCTCGAACGCCAGCTGGAAACCGCGCTCCCGCAACGACGCCAGGATCGGGGTGCGCCCCTCGATCAGCGACGCGTCGCCTTCTTCGGCCGGCGGAATCTCCAGCGTGAATTTTTCCGGCTGCACCAGGTCGAGGTGGCCGCCCGCCAGGCTGCTCGGGGTGCAGTTGATGAACAGCTGCAGGCGCCCGATGAGCTCTTCGGTTCCGGCGTGCGACAGCGCGTTGAAGATCAGCGTCACATCGCTCGCGGCGGTGTGCAGGCCGTTGCTGTGGGAACGGTCGAACAGCTCGTAGCCCACCACGGCGCGGTCGGCGTTCACGATGGCCTGCCGGGCGATGATGGCGGACGGCGGGCTGTCTGGTGTGGCTGTAGTCATGGCTTGCGGGGCATACGGGGTAGCTGCGGGCTCCGCCATTCTAGGATTCTTCGTGACACACCCG
>JAKONS010000315.1 GCA_022701845.1 Burkholderiaceae bacterium | reverse complement strand
TCTGCCGGCTCATGGTGGCCGCCTGCGCCGCCATGTCGGCCGGCACGCCGGCGCTGCGCGCCAGGTTGACCAGCTGCGGCGAGCCACCCTGGCGCAGCATGCGCAGGCACCAGCGCGGATGGGTGGCCAGGTCGGCCAGCAGGCGCGGCGTGAGGCGCAGCGGCATGCGGAATCCGTTGCGCACATCGTGGTCGCGCTTGCCATGCACCGGCGTGTCGACCGTCAGCAGCAGCACCCGGAAATCCAGCGCCCGCGCGCGCCGCATCGTCTCCTCGGCGATGCGCCGGTCCTGCTGCACATAGAGCTGCAGCCACAGCGGGCCGTCGGTGGCGGCGCGCACCGCCTCGAACAGCGAGGTCGACGCGGTCGACATCGCGAACGGCAGCCCGGCGGCATGCGCGGCGCGGGCCAGCGCCTCCTCGGCGCGCGGGTGGTACAGGCCGTTCAACCCGGTCGGGCCGACCACCGCCGGCAGCGCGGCGCGAAAGCCGAACAGATCGACCGAGGCGTCGACCTCGCCCACGTCGCGCAGGATGCGCGGCTGGAACAGCGTGGCGTCGAACGCCGCCCGGTTGCGCGCCATGGCGTGGCCGTCCTCGGCGCCGCCTTCCAGATAGTCGAAGACCAGCCGCGGCAGACGCCTGCGGGCGGCCTGGCGGTAGTCGTCGACCGCGGGCAGCATGGCGGGCCGGGTCAGGCGTGGGCCAGGTCGGGCTGGTCGGCCAGCAGCGGCGCCAGCACCTCGCGCAGCCGCGCCACCAGCGCGGGCGCGGGCCGCACCAGCGGGGTCAGCATCTCCGGCGCATCGATGCCGATCATGTCCATCACCGACTTCATCGGGCCGGGATTGGTTTCGGCGAAGGCGAGATTCATCATCGGAATCAGCTTGCGGTGTTCGCGCAGCGCTTCCTCCAGCCGGCCGCCGGTGGCCAGCGCGAAGATGCGCCGCCAGGTCGTGGGCAGCAGGCAGGAGGTGACGATGATCCCGCCCCGGGCGCCGCCGGCCAGGTGGAAGGGAAACAGCGAATCCTCGCCGCTCATCAGCGTGAACGACGGGTCGACACCGGCCGCCACCTGGGTGAAGTGGTACATGTCGGTGTTGCAGCACTTCATGCCGATGATGTTCTCGTGCCGCGACAGCTCGTGCAGCAGCTCCGGCGCCATGGTGACCCGGGTGCGGTAGGGAATGTCGTAGAGCAGGATCGGCACCGGCGAGCGGTCGGCATAGCGCAGGTAGTAGTCGCGCACCCCCGCCTGCGACGGGTTGGTGTAGTACGGCGTCAGCACCATCAGCGCATCGGCCCCGGCGTCGGCGAAGGCCTTGCCGGCGGCGAGCGCGTCGGCCAGCCCGGGGTCGAGCACGCCGGGAATCACCGGCACGCGGCCGGCGGCGGCTTCCACGCAGGCGGCCAGCATGCGCACCCGTTCCTCGCGCGAGAGCGAGCCGTATTCGCCGGTGCCGCCCAGGGGCACCAGGCCGTCGACCTGGCGCTCGAGCAGATAGCGCACCAGCCGGTCGGCAGCGCCGGTGTCGACGGTGTCGTCGGCGCGCACCGGTGTGGGGAGTGCGGGAAACAGGCCCCGGAGGCGGATCTTGTCGGTCATGTGCGGATTCGTGAGGAAAAGGGTGGCGGGGAAACAGGCGGTGGCGGCGGCGGCGTCAGGCCTTCGGGCGGCGCAGCCGCTCGGCGACCCAGATCAGGGCCGCGATGAAGACAAACAGGCAGGTGGACACCGCGGCGATCACCGGCGAGATCTGCAGCACCACCTCGTCCCAGAACTGCTTGGGCAGCGTGGCGTTCAGGCCGCCGGAGGAGAACAGCGCGATGGTGAGTTCGTCGAACGAAGTGGCGAAGGCGAACAGGAAGGACGACAGCAGCCCGGTCTTGAGGATCGGGAAGGTGACATGGCGCAGGGTCTGCCAGGGGCGCGCGCCCAGGCTCTGCGCGGCCATGTCGAGGCGGGTGTCGTAGTTGCGCAGCACCGCCATCATCGTCATCACCACATAGGGCACGGTGATCAGCGTGTGGCCCAGGATCAGGCCCAGCGAGGTGCCCACCAGGCCGACACGCGAGAACAGGTAGAACAGGCCGACCGCGATGATCATGCGCGGCACGATCAGCGGCGACAGCACCAGCGCCAGCATCAGGCCCTTGCCGCGCATCCGGCCGCGCGCCAGCAGGAAGGCGGCCGGCGTGCCGACCACCATCGCCAGCGCCGAGGCGCCCAGGCCGACCACGATCGAGCGGGTCAGCGCCTGCATCCACAGCGGCGAATCGAGCATCTGCTGGTACCACTGCAGGCTGAAGCCGCGCGGCGGCCAGTTCAGGCCCGAAGTGCCGGCGAACGACAGCGGAATCATCAGCACCGTCGGCACCGCCAGGAAGCCCAGCAGCAGCCAGACCAGCACCTGCATGCCGGCCGACTGGCCCGGCTCCGGCGCGCGCCGGCTGCGGCTGCGCGGCAGCAGGCCCAGCAGGAAGTCGGACACCTTGGCCAGCAGGTCGAGCACCGCGTCGCCGAGCGCCTTCAGCGGGCCGTCGCCGCCGCCGGTCTTCTTGCGCTCGGAGGCGCCGCCGGCCATGGTCGACAGGCCCAGCAGCCGGTCGTACAGCACGAACACCGCCAGCACCACCACCAGCAGCAGCACCGACACCGCGCCGGCGAAACCCCAGTCGAGCGTCTGCTGCACCTGGTCGATGATGATCTGCGCGACCATGGTTTCGCGCCGGCCGCCCAGCAGCGCCGGGAAGATGAAGAAGCCGATGGCGGTGACGAACACCAGGATGCCGCCGGCCGCCACGCCCGGCAGCGACAGCGGGAAATACACCTTCCAGAACGCGGTGCCCGGCCGCGCGCCCAGGGTGAGCGCGGCGCGCGGCAGGTTGCGGTTGATGTTGTCCATCACCGACAGCATGGTGAGCACCGCCAGCGGCATCAGCGCATGCACCATGCCGACCAGGGTGCTGCCGAAGGAATACAGCATGCTCACCGGCGCGTCGGTGATGCCCAGCGCCTGCAGCAGCTTGTTGACCACGCCGTTGCGGCCCAGCATCACGATCCAGGCGAAGGCGCGCACCAGGAAACTGCTCCAGAACGACAGCAGCACCCAGAACAGCAGGCTCGATTTCTTCTGCCGCGACAGGGAAGAGATCAGGTAGGCGATCGGGTAGCCGCCGATCACCGCCAGCACCGTCGTCCAGAGCGAGATCTTCAGGGTGATCCACAACACGTCGAGGTAGACCGACGAGACGAACAGTCGCTTGTAGGCGGCCAGGGTGAAGCCGGCATCGTTCTGCACGCTCAGCAGCAGCAGCTGGGCCACCGGCCAGACCAGCAGCGTCAGCAGCACCAGCAGTATCGGCGCGCCCAGCCACAGCGGGCTGAAGCCGCGCCGGCGGGTGGCGCCGGCAGCGGCGTGGGAAGGGGAAGGCGTGGTGGCGTCCATCGCCGTCACGCCGGGGTGTGGGGAATCGCCACCGCGTCGGCCGCGCGCCAGCCGAGCGCCAGCGTGTCGCCGCGGCGGTACACCGGGTTGTCGGCCGAGGTCGGGTAGGCCACGGTGATCGGCGTGTCGCCGTGCCAGGGCGCCGACAGGTAGAGCTTGGTCAGGCTGCCGGTGATCGTCAGGTCGGCCACCTCGGCGGCCAAGTGCGGATGGCCCGGGGGCTGGGCCGACACGCTCA
Organism: Burkholderiaceae bacterium; assembly: GCA_022701845.1. The sequence continues at coordinate 1,412 of JAKONS010000315.1, read as the reverse complement.
GGTTCTGCGGCCGCACCAGCAGCTTGACCGGGGCGCCGGGCTGCAGCGCGGCGGCGTGGGCCATGCCGGGCGCCTGCACCCGGCCGCCGTCGATGGCGACGGTGGCGATGTCGCCGTCCATGCCCGCCAGGGTGCCGTCGAACAGATTCGATTCCCCCAGGAAGTCGGCGACGAACACGGTGCGCGGGCGGAAATACAGATCGCCCGGCGTGCCCAGCTGCTCGATGCGGCCGGCGTTCATCAGGCAGATGCGGTCCGACAGGGTCATCGCCTCTTCCTGGTCGTGGGTGACGTAGACGATGGTGGTGCCCAGCTCGCGGTGGATGCGCTTGATCTCGAGCTGCATGTGGTCGCGCAGCTTCTTGTCGAGCGCGCCCAGCGGTTCGTCCATCAGGATGATCGAGGGCTTGTAGACCATGCAGCGCGCCAGCGCGATGCGCTGCTGCTGGCCGCCCGACAGCTCGCTCGGCAGCCGCTGCGCCACCTGCGGCAGCCGCACCATCTCCAGCGCCTGCATCGCCTGCGCGCGGGCGTCGGCCTTCGAGACCTTGCGCATCGTCAGCGGGAAGGCGATGTTGTCGAGCACGCTCATGTGCGGGAACAGCGCGTAGTTCTGGAACACCACGCCGATGTCGCGCTCGTAGGGCGGGCTCCAGGTGACGTTGGTGCCCTTGATCGACAGCGTGCCGCCGTCGGGCTGCGCCAGCCCGGCGATCAGGCTGAGCAGCGTGGTCTTGCCGGAACCCGAGGGCCCGAGCAGGGTGAGGAATTCGCCGTCGGCCACCTCCAGGTCGCAGGGCGCCAGTGCGGTGAAACTGCCGTAGCGCTTGCCGAGGCCGGCGATGCTGAGGTGGCTGGATGTCATGTGGTGTCGTGTCGGATCGGGCGCGATCGGGCGTGATCGGCGGGAAGAGGAAGTCGCGCGGCCCGGGGCTGCCGGGCCGCCGGGCTCAGGCGAGCACCCAGCCGTTGAAGCGTTCGATCACCGCGGCCTGGTTCTCCAGCCAGTAGCGCGCGTTGATCTGCACGCCGCTCTTCATGTTGTCCGGCGCGGTCGGGCTCAGGCGGGCGATCTCCGGCTTGACGTACTTGAAGGCGTCCGGCTGGGTGAAGCCGGCCGGGAAGAATTCGGCCTGGATCGCCTGGCGCTTCGGGTCGGAGGCGAACTTGATGAACTCGCGGCAGGCGTCGGCGTTGGGCGTGCCGGCCAGGATCGCCCAGTTGTCCACGCCCCAGAGGTTCTGGTTCCAGACGATCGACACGTCGGCGCCCTTGCCGATCGCCTGCTGCGGCCGCGACACCCAGGTGGCCACCATGTCGACCTCGCCGGACATCAGCATCTGCTCGACCTGCGCGCCGGAGTTCCACCACACGTCGACCTTCGGCTTGATGCGGTTCAGGCTGGCGAAGGC
>JAKONS010000311.1 GCA_022701845.1 Burkholderiaceae bacterium | reverse complement strand
CCACCGCGCTGATCGGCTCGCTGATCTTCTCGCTCACCCTGGTGCCGCTGCTGGCCTACTGGATGCTGCGCAAGAAGCTGCCGCACGGCGACAACAAGGTGGTGCGCGGCGCCAAGCGCTTCTACGCACCCATCCTCGACTGGGCGCTGCGCCGCCGCCGCACCGTGGCGATCGCCGCGGTGATCGCCTTCGGCCTGACCACGGTGGTGGCCTCGCGGCTCGGCTCGGAATTCCTGCCGGAGCTCAACGAGGGCACCACCTGGGTCAACTTCACCCTGTCGCCCAACGTATCCACCCAGGAGGCCTCGCGCATCCTGCACATGGCGCGCAAGGCGTTGCTGTCGGTGCCCGAGGTGCGCACCACCGTGTCGAAGGCCGGCCAGCCCGAGGACGGCACCGATCCCAAGACCATCTCCATGGCCGAGATCTTCGTGGACATCAAGCCCGAGGACCAGTGGCGCAAGGGCATGACCCGCGAGAAGATCAACGAGGAGATGAACCGCGCGCTGACGGCCATCCCCAGCATCGACCCGGCCTTCTCCCAGCCGATCCGCGACAACGTGCTGGAGTCGATCTCGCAGATCAAGGGCCAGATCGTCATCAAGCTGGCCGGCGACGACCTGGCGCTGATGAAGACCGTCACCGACCAGATCGCGCACGAGGTCAAGCAGGTCGAGGGCGTGGCCCGGGCCGAGATCGACCGCGCCGGCCAGGTGCCGCAGCTGGTGCTGGCCATCGACCGCGACCGGGCCGCGCGCTTCGGCCTGAACGTCGGCGACATCCAGGACGTGATCGAGGCGGCGCTGGCCGGCAAGGCCGCCACCAGCCTGTGGGAGGGCGAGCGCAAGTTCGCGGTGGCGGTGCGCCTGCCGGCCGACGAGCGGGTGATGTCCAACCTGCGCCGCACCCCTATCGCCACGCCCGACGGCGGCTATGTGACGCTGGGCGACGTGACCAACATCCAGGAGACGGTCGGCGCGATGAACATCGCCCGCGAGTCGGGCCGCCGCACCACCGCCATCGGCATCTTCATCTCCGGCCGCGACATGGGCTCGGTGGTGGCCGACATGAAGGCGCGCGTCGAGAAGAACGTGAAGATTCCGTCGGGCTACGTGGTGAACTGGTCCGGCGAATTCGAGAACCAGGAGCGCGCGATGAAGCGGCTGGCGGTGGTCGTGCCGATCTCGCTGCTGCTGATCTTCGTGCTGCTGTTCGACGCCTTCAAGAGCTTCAAGATGGCCGGCCTGATCCTGATCAACGTGCCGCTGGCGCTGATCGGCGGCTTCGTCGCGCTGTGGATGTTCGCCATTCCGCTGTCGGTGTCGGCGGCCATCGGCTTCATCGCGCTGTCGGGCCAGGCGGTGCTCAACGGGGTGGTGATGCTGTCGGTGTTCCAGCAGCTGCGCGCGGCCGGCATGCCGGTGGTCGACGCGGTGCGCGAGGGCTCGATGCAGCGCCTCCGCACCGTGCTGATGACCGCCATGCTGGCGGCACTCGGGCTGCTGCCGATGGCCCTCTCGCACGAGATCGGCTCGGAGACGCAGCGGCCGCTGGCGATCGTGGTGATCGGCGGCCTGTTCACCGCCACCCTGCTGACGCTGGTGGTGCTGCCGGCCCTCTACGTGGCCTGGTTCGGGCGCGAGAAACCCGCGCCGGTCGACGACGAGGAAAAGGTGACCGCGGTGGTCTAGAAGAAGGCCATCGCGGGCGGGCGGCGCGCCGGTGCGGGCGCGCTGCCGACCTACAATCGATCGCTAATCGCGAGGGCAGACATCGCGGACGCTGAAGCCAGCACCCCACGCCCGGATCGCGCACCAGGAAAGACGGATCGCATGCCCACTACGCCCCCGACCAACACCGAAGAACGCCGCGCCGAACTGCGCCGCGCCGCCCTCGACTACCACGAGTTCCCGAAGCCCGGCAAGATCGCCATCGCGGCGACCAAGCAGCTGGTCAACCAGCGCGACCTGGCCCTGGCCTATTCGCCCGGCGTGGCGGCGCCCTGCGAGGAGATCGTCAAGGACCCCAACAACGCCTTCAAGTACACCGCCCGCGGCAACCTGGTGGCGGTCATCACCAACGGCACCGCGGTGCTGGGCCTGGGCGACATCGGCCCGCTGGCCTCCAAGCCGGTGATGGAAGGCAAGGGCGTGCTGTTCAAGAAGTTCGCCGGCGTCGACGTGTTCGACATCGAGATCGACCAGAAGGATCCGGTCAAGCTGGTCGAGGTGATCGCCGCGCTGGAGCCCACCTTCGGCGCCATCAACCTCGAGGACATCAAGGCGCCCGACTGCTTCTATGTCGAGCGCGAGCTGCGCAAGCGCATGAAGATCCCGGTCTTCCACGACGACCAGCACGGCACCGCCATCACCGTGGCCGCGGCCATGCTCAACGGCCTGAAGGTGGTCGGCAAGGACATCGGCGCAGTCAAGCTGGTCACCTCCGGCGCCGGCGCCGCGGCGCTGGCCTGCCTGAACCTGCTGCTGAAGGTGGGCCTGAAGCGCGAGAACGTGTTCGTCACCGACCTGGCCGGCGTGGTCTACGAAGGCCGCACCGAACTGATGGACGAGGACAAGATCCAGTACGCCCAGAAGACCGACCTGCGCTCGCTCGCCGAGGTGATCGAGGGCGCCGACGTGTTCCTGGGCCTGTCGGCCGGCGGCGTGCTCAAGCCGGCGATGGTCGCCAAGATGGCCGCCAACCCGGTGATCTTCGCGCTGGCCAATCCCAACCCCGAGATCTCGCCGGAAGACGCCCACGCGGTGCGCGACGACGTGGTGATGGCCACCGGCCGCACCGACTACCCGAACCAGGTCAACAACGTCCTGTGCTTCCCGTACATCTTCCGCGGCGCGCTGGATGCGGGCGCCACCACCATCACCGACGAGATGGAGATCGCGGCGGTGCACGCCATCGCCGAGCTGGCCCAGGCCGAGCAGAGCGAGGTGGTGGCGGCGGCCTACGTGGGCGAGCCGCTGGCCTTCGGCAAGGAATACCTGATCCCGAAGCCGTTCGATCCGCGGCTGATGATCAAGATCGCGCCGGCGGTGGCGCAGGCCGCGGCCGACAGCGGCGTGGCCCTGCGCCCCATCGCCGACATGGACGCCTACCGCGACACGTTGCAGAGCTTCGTCTATGCCTCCGGCACCACGATGAAGCCGATCTTCCAGGCCGCCAAGGCCGCCACAAAGAAGCGCGTCGCCTTCGCCGAGGGCGAGGAAGAACGCATCCTGCGCGCCTCGCAGATCGTGGTCGACGAGAACATCGCCCGCCCCACGCTGATCGGCCGCCCGGCCATCATCGCGCGCCGCATCGAGCAGTTCGGCCTGCGCCTGGCCGAAGGCCGCGACTACGACGTGGTGAACGTCGAGCACGACGACCGTTATCGCGACTTCTGGCAGACCTACCACCGCATGACCGAGCGCAAGGGCGTGACGGTGCAGATCGCCAAGATCGAAATGCGCCGCCGCCTGTCGCTGATCGGCGCGATGCTGCTGCACAAGGGCGAGGTCGACGGCATGATCTGCGGCACCTGGGGCGGCACCCACCTGCACCTGCAGTACATCGACCAGGTCATCGGCAAGCGCGCCGGCGCCAACGTCTACGCCTGCATGAACGGCCTGCTGCTGCCGGAGCGCCAGATCTTCCTGGTCGACACCCATGTCAACTACGACCCGACCGCCGAACAGCTGGCCGAGATCACTGTCATGGCGGCCGAGGAAATGCTGCGCTTCGGTTTCAAGCCCAAGGCGGCACTGCTCTCGCACAGCAACTTCGGCAGCAGCAACGAGCCCAGCGCGCTCAAGATGCGCAAGACGCTCGAGCTGCTGCGCATCACCGCGCCCTGGCTGGAAGTCGACGGCGAGATGCACGGCGACGTGGCGCTCGACGGCGTGCAGCGCATGCAGGTGATGCCGCACAGCGCGCTCACCGGCGACGCCAACCTGCTGGTGCTGCCCAACATCGACGCGGCGAACATCTCGTACAACCTGCTGAAGACCGCCGCCGGCGGCAACATCGCCATCGGCCCGGTGCTTCTGGGCGCCGCGCAGCCGCTGCACATCCTGACGGCCAGCGCCACGGTGCGCCGCATCGTCAACATGACGGCGCTCACCGTCGCGGACGCCAACGCCACCCGCTGACCGGCCGATCGCGCACGACCCGGTGCATGCGCCCGGTGGTAGCGCGCACTTGCCGGAAATCAGGCCCCGAATCGGCGCCCTGCGCACCGATTAGGGGCTGGTTTCGCCTTGGCGAGCTTGCGCCACATTGCAGTTTCAGTCACACTACCGGATTGAAATTTCGCGGGGTTTACCCCAGTAGTCGACGATAAATCGACCGAGAAACCTGGAATAACTTCGTAGCGAAGATTTCAGGTCGCCGAAATTTCCGCAAACGGTGGACGCTGCGAAGCGGTGAAACGGTGATTACCGAAAAGGTGTTGTGCATGTTGCAGAGGTTGGCGCGAAGCGCGCTGGATCTGCGGGGGAAATTCCGCAGCGCACGTCACCCGACCGGCAACGCCGCCACCACCGGCGCCACGGCGCCAGCGCAGCGAACCGCCGTCGCCTCGTTCGTATTTACCGGTGTATTCGCCCTGGCGGCCGTCACCGCGGTGACGGCGGTGGCTCTACCCTCCGAAGCACTGGCGCGAACGCCGCAGGCATCGGTCGGCGGCGTCGCTTCCATGTCGTTGGCCGAGCTTCCGCCCGAGGGCCAGAAAACCTACGGATTGATCCGCTCCGGCGGTCCTTTCCCTTTCGAGAAAGACGGCGTCGTTTTCGGTAATCGAGAGCGTTTGCTGCCTTTGCAGGAACGCGGGTATTACCGCGAATATACGGTGGCGACCCCACAGGCCCGCGACCGGGGTGCCCGGCGCATCGTGTGCGGCGGTGCCCGGCGCAGTCCGGACCGCTGCTATTACACCGCAGACCATTATTCGAGCTTCCGGGAAATCGCACCATGATTTTCCAGTCGCACGACACCACGCAGATGGATGGAGTCGCCTCGGCTTCCGCTCCTCAGGATTCCGGCCCCTTTAAAAAAGAAAGATCAACGGAGATGGACAAGCCACTTCGTAGCAAAGAGAACGAAACGCCTTTACGCGGCGTGCGCAGCAATATCGTGCAATCGATTCGGGCCCACCGGGTGCCGGATCTGCAGGAAGCGGCCCAGTCGATGGGCCAGCATTTCCTGTACGCCAATCTGGCGGAGGCGCAGTCCAAGCAAGACGTGCTGGACATGATCGCGGCGCAGTTCACTTTCCCTTCCCATTTCGGCAAGAATTTCGATGCGCTCTACGACTGCATGACGGACCCGCTCCACAAATCGGGCCCGCAGCCCGGTTTCATCGTGGTGCTGGAACAGATTCCGGCGCATGCGAAGTTCGACAAGGAAGCGCGCGAGCAACTGCTCGACATCTTCCGCGACGCCTCGGATTACTGGGGTGACCGCAAGGTACCGTTCCGCTGCTTCTATTCTTTTCTGTAGCCCGTTCTGCACCCACCAGCCAAGCAGAACGGGCGAACGAGGCACCGGCGGCCGAGGCCGCTCCCGGCATCGCGATCGACGCCGAACCCGCAGAGAAGATGCCGACCGACAAACTGGTCGACGTGTCGCCGATGGCGCTGCGCATGAGCAGTCCCTTCAACTCGGGCTACTGGTTGACCGCGGCCTGAACCGCGACCATCCGAAGGCGCCACGCGCCAGCCGAAACCACCCCGCCTAGGCGGGGTTTTTCTTGTCCGGTACGGTCTGCGCCAGCGCCACGAATTCCGCCACCGGCACCTCTTCGGCGCGCCGGGTGACATTGAATTCGCCGGCGAAACCGCGCTCGTCCAGCCACCGGCCCAGGGTGTGGCGCATTAGCTTGCGGCGCTGGCTGAAGGCCACCTGCACCAGTTCCTCGAGCAGGCGCGCATCGAGTGCGGCCGGCTCGGCGCGGGGCACCATGCGCACCACCGCGCTGTCGACCCGCGGCGGCGGGTCGAAGCTCTCCGGCGGCACGAACAGCACGTCTTCCATCGCATAGCGCCACTGCAGCATGACCGACAGCCGTCCGTAGGCCGCGGTGCTGGGCGTGGCCACCATGCGGTCGATGACTTCCTTCTGCAGCATGAAATGCTGGTCCTCGACCGCCTGCACATGCTCGAGCAGATGGAACAGGATCGGCGTGGAAATGTTGTACGGCAGGTTGCCCAC
>JAKONS010000309.1 GCA_022701845.1 Burkholderiaceae bacterium | reverse complement strand
TTCATCGCGGTGGAGGGGCAGGCGCTGGCCTATGTGCCGATCGATTTCGCCGACGCCGACGCCTACCTGGCGCGGCTGTCGGCCAGCCGCCGCAAGAACCTCAAGCGCAAGCTGCGCAGCCGGGCCGATCTGGCGATCGCGCGGGTGCCGACCGGCGCCGCCTTCGCCGACGACGCCCGGGTCGATGCGTACTACGCGCTGTACGAGGGCGTGTTCGCCCAGAGCGAAATCCACTTCGACAGGCTGGGCCGCGACTTCTTCGCCGCGGTGCTGCGCGACGCGGGCAGCGGCGGCATCGTCTTCGAATACCGCCGCGCCGCCGACGGCCTGCTGCTGGGCTGGAACCTGTGCTTCGAACACGGCGGCAAGCTGGTCGACAAGTACATCGGCCTGGCCTACCCGGCGGCGCGCGAGGCCAACCTGTATTTCGTGAGCTGGATGGTGAACCTGGAATACGCCCTGGAGCGCGGCCTGACCCACTACGTGGCCGGCTGGACCGATCCGCAGGTGAAGGCGCAGCTGGGCGCGTCGTTCACCTTCACCCGGCACCTGGTGCATGTGCGCAACCCGCTGCTGCGGGCGGCGGCGCGGCATTTCTCGGGGCACTTCGAGAGCGACCGCGCCTGGAGCGAGCAGGCATGAGCGGCGTCGCCCCGCCGGTGGTGCTGGACCTCGACCGCTCGGTCGGCGCGCTGCCGGGCGAGTTGCGCATCGACCTGTCGGCCTGGCAGGAGGGCGTGCGCTTCGGCTGCGGGCTGCCGCGCATGCGGCGCTTCGCCGGCGCGCTCGACGCCTGCCTGCCGCCGTTCGACCGCCACGGCACGGTGTTCATCGGCAGCGGCGATTTCCACCATGTCAGCGCGCCGCTGGTGCGCCGCTGCCTGCGCGCCGGCGGCTTCGACGCGGCGCGGCCATTGCGGCTGGTGGTGCTCGACAACCATCCGGACAACATGCGCTTCCCGTTCGGCGTGCACTGCGGATCGTGGGTGCGCCGGGTGGCGCTGATGCCGGAGATCTCGCAGGTGATCGTCGCCGGCATCACCTCGCCCGACATCGGCGCTGGGCACGCCTGGGAGAACTACCTGCGCCCGCTGGCCAGCGGCAAGCTCTGCTACTGGAGCAGCGGCGTCGACACCGCCTGGGGCCGCCGCCTGGGGCTGGGCCGGGCCTTCCGCGGTTTCGGCAGCGTGGCCGAGCTGGCCACCACGCTCGCCGCGACGCTCGCCGCCGACCCGCGCCCCACCTACCTGTCGATCGACAAGGACGTGTTCGCGCCCGAGGTGGTGCGCACCAACTGGGACCAGGGCCGGCTCGACGAGCGCCAGGCGCTGGCGGTGGTGGCCGCCTTGCGCGGGCAGCTGGCGGGCAGCGACGTCACCGGCGACGTGTCCTCCTACCGCTACCGCACCGCCTGGAAACGCTGGCTGAGCGCCGGCGACGGCCAGGACACCGTGATCGACGCCGCCACCCTGCGGCAGTGGCAGTTCGGCCAGGCGGCGCTCAACCGGCGGCTGCTGGCCGCGCTGTCGCAGGCCTGAGCGCGCGGCGGCCCGGGCCGTCGGCGCGCAGTCCGTAAACTGCCGCCCCTATGCCCTGGCACGCCCGACTCGACCTCGACTACACCCGCGACGCCGCCGACCCGCGGCGCACCGTGGCCCGCTACCGCCACGAAGGCCCGCTGCGCATCCTGCAGAGCCTCTATCCGGAGGGCGACGGCGTCTGCCACAACGTGCTGGTGCATCCGCCGGGCGGGCTGGTCGGCGGCGACGTGCTCGACATCGCGGTCGACGTCGGCCCCGGCGCCCACGGCCTGGTGACCACGCCCGGCGCCACCCGCTTCTACCGCTCGCAGGGCGAGGTGGCACGGCAGCGCACCCGCATCGCGGTGGGCGAGGGCGCGCGCATCGAATGGCTGCCGCTGGAGGCGCTCTGCTACGACGCCTGCGACGCGGTCAACGAGCTGCGCTTCGCGCTGGCGCCCGGCGCCGGGCTGATCGGCTGGGACGTGAGCGCCTTCGGCCTGCCGCATGCGAACCTGCCGTTCCTGCGCGGCCGGCTGCGCCAGCACCTCGAGATGCCCGGCGTCTGGCTGGAGCGCGGCACCGTCGCCGCCTCCGACCGGCTGTTGCTCGACGGCCCGCTGGGCCTGGCCGGGCACCGCTGCATGGCGACGATATTCCTGGCGGCGGGCACGCCGATGGACCGCACGGCGCGCGAGCGGGCGCTGGAGGCGGCGCGCGCGGTGATCGACGCCGATGCGCTGCGCGACACCGCCGGCGCCACCAGCCCCGACGCCCGCCTGGTGGTGGTGCGGGTGCTGGCGCCGGTGGTGGAGCCGGCGATGCAGCTGCTGCGGCAGGTGCGCGATGCCTGGCGGGTCGGCTGCTGGGACCTGGCGCCGCATGCGCCGCGCATCTGGAGCATGTAGGACCGGCGCCCGTGGATAGACGGTGCGCGCGCTGCGGGCGCGCAATTTGCGTGCGTGCTCGCTTTCCCCCGGAGACCGACCCCCATGCACCGCCCGCCCGCCACCATCCGCCAGAAACGCCTGTCCCTGATCGCCGCCGCGGCCACCGTGGCCGCCTGCGCCGCGCACCTGCCCGCCCGGGCCGCGCCCTTCGTGCTGCAGGAAGCCGGGGTGGACAGCATCCACGCCGCCTTCAAGGCCGGCACCCTGACCTGCACCGACCTGGTCCGCGGCTACCTGGCGCGCATCGAGGCCTACGACAAGCAGGGCCCGGCGCTGCGCGCCATCCTCACGGTCAACCCGCAGGCGATGGCCACCGCTGCGGAGATGGACCGGCGCTACCAGGCGCAGAAGGGCAAGGTCGGATCGCTGCACTGCATCCCGGTCGTGCTGAAGGACAACTTCGACACCGCCGACATGCCCACCAGCGGCGGCAACCTGTCGATGAAGACCTCCCAGCCCGCGGCCGACGCCTTCGTGGTGGCCCGCATGCGCCAGGCCGGCGCGCTGATCCTGGCCAAGTCCAACCTGCAGGAGTTCGCGCGCGGCGGCGTGTCGATCAGCAGCCTGGGCGGCCAGGTGCTCAACCCCTACGACCTGAGCCGCAACCCGGGCGGCTCCAGCGGCGGCACCGGCGCGTCCATCGCCTCGAACTTCGCGGTGCTCGGCACCGGCAGCGACACCGGCCAGTCGATCCGCTCGCCGGCCTCGGCCAACAGCCTGGTCGGCATCCGGCCGACGCGCGGCCTGGTCAGCCGCACCGGCGTCATGCCCAACAGCTTCACCCAGGACGAGGTCGGTCCGATTACCCGCACGGTGAAGGATGCAGCGCTGCTGTTCGACGTGATGGTCGGCTTCGATCCGCAGGACCCGATCACCGCCTTCGGCGTCGGCCGCACCCCGCCCGGCTACGCCGCCGCACTCGACGCCCGCGCGCTGAAGGGCGCCCGCATCGGCGTGATGACCAACCTGTACGGCACCGCCGAGCGCCATGCCGAGGTGAACCGGGCGATGGAGCAGGTGATGCGCCAGATGGAGGCCGGCGGTGCGACGGTGGTGCGCTTCGCGCTGCCCGAATACGACACCCTGCTGCCGGCCCTGGCCACCGACCGCTACGAGGCCCGCGCGGCGATGGACAAGTACCTTGGCGGCCTGGGCCCGAACGCGCCGATCACCAGCTTCCGCCAGCTGGTCGACGCCCGCACCGCCTCGCCCGACATCCAGAAGACGATGGAGGCCGAGATCGCCATCGACGACGGCATGGCCAGCGCCGCCTACAAGGACCGCACCCTGAACCGCGACAAGCTGCGCCTGGCCATCGCCGCCAAGATGGCCGAGCTGAAGATCGACGCCATCCTGTATCCGCTGCAGAAGGTGCTGGTGTCGCCCGCAAACCAGCCCGAGCAGCCGGAGCGCAACGGCACCCTGTCGAACGCCACCGGCTATCCGGCGGTCACCTTCCAGGCCGGTTTCTCGGCACCGGGCGGCACGGCGCCGCTGGGCGTGCCGATCGGCGCCGAGCTGCTGGGCCGCGACTATGCCGAGCCGCGCCTGCTGTCGATCGCCTACGCCCTGGAAAAAGCCGCGCCGGTGCGCAAACCGCCGCAGAGCACGCCGCCGCTGCGCTGAGCGGGCCCGGTCCCGGCCGCGGGCGTACGCCATCCAGCGTATGCCGGCGGCGGGGCGCTGCGGCGCAAATCTCGCGGCAGCTGAATTACCATTCTTTTTTCCTCCGACACCGCCTTCTGTCAGGCCGCCTGCATGGAACTCACGCCCCGCGAAAAAGACAAGCTGCTGATCTTCACCGCCGCCCTGCTG
>JAKONS010000306.1 GCA_022701845.1 Burkholderiaceae bacterium | reverse complement strand
TCACCGCGGCGGTATCGAGGATCTTGTTGACCTCGGCCTGGCCCTTCCACTCCTCCTTCGACTGGCCGTTGTCGAGCTGCGCATCGATCCAGGGGATCAGTCCGCCGGCCAGCGGCGCGCCGAAGTATTCGGTCGGCACGTCGTTGCGGATGGTGTGCGCCACCTTGCGGTCGATGTCCAGGATGGCCGAGGAGGGCGTCTGCAGCTCGTCGGCCACCGCGCCGTGCACCACGCCCATGCCCTTGAGCAGTTCGCGCATGTGGTTGGCACCGCCGCCCGATGCCGCCTGGTAGGTCATCGAGCTCACCCATTCGACCAGTCCCTGCTTGAATAGCCCGCCCACGCCCATCAGCAGGATCGAATTGGTGCAGTTGCCGCCGATGAAATTCTTGATGCCCTTCTGCAGCGCGCGCTGGATCACGTCGTCGTTGACCGGGTCGAGCACGATGACCGCGTCGTCCTTCATGCGCAAGGTGGAGGCGGCGTCGATCCAGTAGCCGTTCCAGCCGGCGGCGCGCAGCTGGGGGAATACCTCGGTGGTGTAGTCGCCGCCCTGGGCGGTGATCACGATGTCGCACCGCTTGAGCGCCTCGATGTCGTGCGCGTCCTGCAGGGTGGTGTGGGCCTTGGCCTGGGCCGGCGCCTTGCCGCCGGCGTTCGAGGTGGAGAAGAACACCGGCTCGATGACGTCGAAATCACCTTCTGCCTGCATGCGATCGATCAGCACCGAGCCAACCATGCCGCGCCAGCCGACCAGACCTACCAACTTGCTCATTTTCGAAAGCCCTCAGTGAAGAAACAGTACCGACCGGACTGGTTCCGCCTGGCTCGTCTTGGCCAGGGAGGGCACACGACGAACCAGGCTGGATCAGCCCTGAATGGTCGTGGTTTTGGTGGAAGTTGCGCGCAGAGCCGCTGCGCCACCGTCTGCCGGGGCGGCAGGAACGTGGTTCGACAGGGACGGGAGAGCGGCAAACATGGTCGCGGATTGTAGCGGAAGCGGTACGGACATCAGGGATGTCGGGCAGGTCTCGGACGCCGCGGCTATAGTTGCCGCGCTCCCATTTGTGCCAGTCGCGCCGCAACGCGCCCCCTCCGACCCAGGCCTCCCATGCCCGAACCCGCCGGCCGTCTACCCGCCTTCCAGGACGACCTGGCGCATCTCCGCGATCTGCTCGACCACAACAGCGACTGGATCTGGGAAGTGGATGCGCAGGGGCGCTACACCTATTGCTCGGCGATGGTCACCGACATGCTCGGGCGCCCGCCGGGCGATGTGCTCGGCAAGACACCGTTCGACTTCATGCCGCCCGCCGAAGCCGCGCGCGTCGGCCAGCTGTTCGGTGCGATCGCGGCGGCGGCGCGGCCTTTCTCGGGGCTGGTCAACCGCAACCAGCGCCCCGACGGCAGCATCGTGGTGCTGGAGACCAGCGGCATCCCGCTGTTCGATGCGCAGGGGCAGCTGCGCGGCTATCGCGGCATCGACCGCGACATCTCGGCGCTGGGCGAACGGGTGCTGCAACTGGAGACGGTCTACGACACGGTGCCCATCGCCCTGTGCACGGTGGACCGGCAGGGCGTGATCGCGATGGCGAACCGGGCCATGGCGACCCTGCTCGGGCAGCCTGCCGACCAGCTGCCCGGCCAGCGCATCGACACGGTGATGCCCGGCGCGGTGGAGCAGGCCCGCCGGCTGGAAAACGATTTCGTGCTGGCCGATGCGCTCGCCAACGCACGCGGACCGGCCGAGGCCGATCTCACCTTGCCCAGCCACGAGTTCGAATGGAAAGGCCGCTGGTTCTATGCCACGCCGCATGTGCTGCGCGACGCGATCGGTGCGGTGGCGGGCATGTCGATGGCGTGGATGGACATCACCGACCGCAAGCAAGCCGAGCAGCAGCGTGCCGAGGCGCACCGGCGGCTGCAGGAATATGCGCGGCAGGATTACCTCACCGGCCTGTACAACCGCCGCGTGCTCGACGAACACCTGGAGCGCGAGATCGCCCGCACCCGCCGCGATGCCCAGACCCTGTCGGTCTGCATGGTCGACGTCGACCATTTCAAGGCCTACAACGACCACCTCGGCCATCTGGAGGGCGATGTCTGCCTGCGTGCGGTGGCACAGGCGTTGGCGCGCCATGTGGTGCGGCCGGCGGATCTGGTCAGCCGCTACGGCGGCGAGGAATTCGTGATCGTGCTGCCCGATACCGACGAGAAAGGCGCCGAGCGGGTCGCCGAGCGCCTGCGTGCGGCGGTCGAATCGTTGGCGCTGCCGCACGCCGCCGCGCCCCTGGGCGTGGTGACGGTGAGCGTCGGCCTGGTCAGCTGCGGCCCCTCGCGTACCGCGCCCGCGGTACCCGATCTGTTGCGCGCCGCCGACCAGGCCCTGTACCGGGCCAAGCACGCCGGCCGCAACCGGGTGTCGGCCGGCCGCTACGCGATCGTCTAGACCGCCGCGAGCGCGGCCACCACCGCGTCGCCCATCTGCGCCGTACCGACCCGGGTGGTGCCGTCGGAATGGATATCGGCGGTGCGCAGCCCCTGGGCCAGCACCTGTTGCACCGCGGCTTCGATGCGGTCGGCCGCGTCCGCCTGCTGCAGCGAAAAACGCAGCATCATCGCCGCGCTCAGGATGGTGGCCAGCGGGTTGGCCACGCCCTTGCCGGCGATATCCGGCGCACTGC
>JAKONS010000301.1 GCA_022701845.1 Burkholderiaceae bacterium | reverse complement strand
CGAGGTGGTCAACGAGGGGCTGGTGGCGGCGTCGCCGGCGTTCCAGGCCTGGGCCGCGATGTCGGGCCAGGGCGGCTTCGACGAGGCGGCGAGGAACAAGCCATCCGCGGCGGACAGCGCGGACGACGCGGCCTGACGCGCCGCCTCAACGCCCGGCGCCGGCCCCGGCGCTGCCGCCCGGCGCGATGCGCACCACCGGCGCCAGCCGGTAGCCGTAGCCGCGCACCGACCGGATCGCATCGCCCTGCGCCAGGTCGCGTTCCAGCTTGGCGCGCAGGCGGCAGACCAGCACCGCCAGGTTCTCCCGGCTGAGCGGGCCTTCGGTGTCGCCGGCGCGGTCGGCCAGCAGGGCGCTGTGCTGGCGGCGGTCCGGTGCCAGGGCCAGGGCGTGCATCAGGCGCGCCTCGCCCTCGGTCAGCCGCAGCGGCGCGCTGCCGGGCTGGCTCAGGGTGCCGGCGGCCAGGTCGAGCACCAGGGCGGTGTCGGCGGCCGGCCGCAGGCGGCTGCCCAGGTTGTGCACCACCGCCGCCAGCTCCTCCACGTTGGTCGGCTTGGTCAGGTAGACGTCGACGCCGCAGCCGTAGCCCCGGGTGCGGTCGCTCGGCAAAGTGCGCGCGGTGAGCACCACGATGCCGATGCCGGGCAGCGCGTCGCGCAGGCGGCGGGCGATGCTCAGGCCGTCCTCGAACGGCAGGTTCAGGTCGAGCACCGCGATGTCGGCGGCACGCTCGCGCAGCAGCGCGTCGAGCTGCTCGCCGCAGTCGGCGCCGCGCACCCGCCAGCCGGGCCGCTGCAGGAAGGCGACCAGCTCCTCGCGCAGGATGTCGTTGTCTTCGACGATGACGATGTTGAGCGGGCCGGCCATGGGGATCGGGGTTGGTGGGTGCATGAAGGAAAACCTGCGCCCTAGCGCGGCAGCCACAGCACGAAGACCGCCTCGTGCGGCCGCGCCGGATCGGGCCGGTAGCCGATGGCGCCGCCCCACAGCGCGGCCACCTCGTGCACCCAGTACAGGCCGAGCCCGGTACCGGCGATGTGCTGCGCCTGCGGCGAGCGGTAGTAGCGGGTGAAGAGCCGCTCCGGCGCGGGCAGGCCGGCGCGCCCGGCCGGGTTGCGCACGGTGACCGCGAAGCCGGCGCGGCCGTCGTCGGCGGTCGCCGCCGCGAGCGTGGCCGACACGGCCGCGCCCGGCGGCGAATAGCGCAGGGCGTTGTCGAGCAGGTTGCGCAGCATGCGGCGCAGCAGCCCGGCATCGACCGCGGCCTGCAGCGGCGGCCCGGCGTCGAGCGCCACCCGGTCGTGGTCGGGCCGCTCGGCCACCACCGCGCGCAGCAGGTCGGCGATGTCGAGCGGCGCGCGCTCCACCCGGATGCGGCCCTGCTGCAGCCGGTCGAGGTCCAGGCAGTGCTGCAGCACCGCGTCGATGTCGGCGACCGAGCGCTGGATGTTGTCCAGCCGCCGCTCGACGCCGGTGTTCGGCCCCTGCGCCGGAGCCTGTACCGGCACCTGCGACGGCGCTTGCGGCAGCGCCGGCTCCGGCGCCACCTCGCGGCGCAGATTAAGCGCCGCCACCCGGATCGCCGCCAGCGGGTTCTTCACCTCGTGCACCAGCATGTCCAGAAAGCTGGCCGCCTCGCGCCGGCCCTGGGTTTCGGTCTCCAGCCGGGTGGCGGTGTCGCGCAGCGCGAACTGCAGCTGCCGGCGCTCGTGCAGCTGCAGCTGCGCGCGGCGCGCCAGCAGCAGCTGGTAGAGCACCGCCGTCAGCAGGTTGCCGGGCAGCGCGGGATAGACGTTGAGATCGCCGGCGCGGCCCAGCCCCAGCAGCGGCAGCACATACAGCGCCAGGTAGACCAGCGCGACCAGCGCGGTGCCACGCAGCATCCAGCGCAGCGGCCGGTCGGGCAGCGGCACGAACCACAGCACCACGCCGGCGCACACCACATGCGCCAGCACCAGCAGCGCGTTGGCGGCCAGCGCGCCGCGTTCATGGCCGGTGGCCAGTGCCGCCAGCAGCAGCGGGAACGCCGCCAGCGGCACCCGGTAGACCAGCGTCGTCCAGCCCGGCGCGCCGAGCCCCCGCAGCAGGGTCCAGCCCGCCAGGTTGGCGGCGGCGAAATGCACGAAGCCCATCACCGAGGTGCCGGCGTCGGCCCACTCCGGCCGGTGCGGGAAGGCGAAGCGCGCGGCGAATCCCATCACGAAGAAGGCATACACCAGCGAGGCCGCATGGAACAGCGCGCTGAAGCCCCACAGGCTCTCGCGCGCCAGCAGCCAGCACAGCAGCGACATCGCCATCAGCGCGAACACCAGGCCGGCGTAGAGGCCGACCAGCCCGTGCACCGCCGCGTCGAAACGCACGCTGTCGCCGGTGGTCAGCACCCGCGGCCGGACCAGGCTGGTGCCCTTGCTGGCGATGCGCAGATAGACCGTGGTCGGCGCGGTCGGCGACGGCACCAGGTCGAAGCTGGTCTGCACCTCGCCGCGCGCCCGGTCGGCATATGCGTGCAGGTCGCCGGCCCGCGTCTCGACCCAGGCATCGCCCGGCCCGGCGCGGGTGTAGAGCCAGACCTCGTCGAGCACCTGCGGCTGCACCAGCAGGGCCAGCCGCGGCTCGGCGCTGGGCGGCACCACGATGCGCAGCCAGGTGATGGCCGCGGTATAGCCCGGCCACACCGGCAGCGCGGTGGCGGTGAAAGCGGCCTGCTGCACCGTGTCGATGCGCTGGCTGCCGTCGGCGTCGCGCAGCACCGCGTAGGCGGCCGGAATTTCGGCGATGGCCCAGGCGGGGCCGGAGAGGAACAGCCAGGCGAGCAGGAGGCCGATCAGCCTGGAGCGGGAACGCATGGTCCTAAAAAAAAGCCGGACGGCGCAGGAGAGGAAATGGGGGTCGCCGCGGTGGACGGGCGCGGGCCGCAGCGGCCCGCGGCGAGGATCGCACGACCGCGCCGGGCGCGGCCTGCGTGACATCCCTACCCCGGTGCCGCCGGCCGGCGCGTGCCGTGTGCCGGGGGCCGGGGCCGGCCGTGCCTTACTTGGCGGCGGCAGCGGCGTTCACCGCTTCCAGGATCACCGCGGCCACCTTGGCCGGCTGCGACTGCTGCGGCACATGGCTGGTCGGCAGCGTGGTGACCTTGGCGCCGATGGTCTTGGCCATCGCGACCTGCTGCTCCGGCTGGATCATGTGGTCCTGGCTGGCCACGATGAAGTACGACGGCTTGTTCTTCCACGCGGCGACCGACACCTTCTGCTCGAACGCCTTGCCGTTGATCGGGCCCTGGGTGGAAGCCATCACCGCGGTGGTCTTGGCCGGTACGTCCTGGGCGAAGTGTTTGGCGATGCCTTCCGGGCTCATGTGCAGGTAGCCGGCACTGTCCGCCGAAATCAGCGCGAAGCCGGGCGCCGGCGGGAACGCCTTGCCGAGTTCGCCGGCCGCCTGGCCGGCGTCGGGCGCCAGCGCCGCCACGTACACCAGGTTGGCCACCTTGGCGTCGTCGCCGGCCTGGGTGATCACCACGCCGCCCCAGGAATGGCCGACCAGCACCACCTTGCCGGGCTGCAGGGCCAGCGCGCGCTGGGTGGCGGCGACGTCGTCCTCCAGCGAGGTCAGCGGGTTCTGCACCGCGGTCACGCTCACGCCCTTGGCCTGCAGCAGCGGGATCACCTTGGCCCAGTCGGAGCCGTCGGCGAAGGCGCCGTGCACGATCACCACCGACGGCTTGGCCGCGGTTTGCGCGAAGGC
>JAKONS010000295.1 GCA_022701845.1 Burkholderiaceae bacterium | reverse complement strand
GCACCGCGTTCCTGCACCGCCGCCAGGCCGGCCGCAACGCGCGTGCGCCGCTGGCGGGGGCGGCCCCGGCCCGGCCGGTGCTGCGGCTGGGCGTGGTCGGCGCCGGGCTGATGGGCGCCGGCATCGCCAGCGCCGCGGCCAGCGCCGGCATCGCGGTGGTGCTGGTCGATACCGCGCTGGAGCGCGCCGCGCAGGGCGCCCGCCACCCGGAGCAGGCGCATCGCCGGGCGCTGGCTGCCGGCACGCTGAGCGCGGAAGGTCTGCAGGAAATCCTGCTGCGCATCCGCCCTACCGACGACCTGACCGCGGTGGCCGGCTGCGACATTGTCATCGAGGCGGTGTTCGAGGACATGGCGCTCAAGCACGACATCCTGCGGCGCCTGGAAAGCCTGGTGGGGCCGGACACGGCGATCGCCAGCAACACCTCCACCCTGCGCATCGGCCAGCTGGCGCGGGCGCTGCGGGATCCGTCCCGGCTGGTGGGCGCGCATTTCTTCTTGCCGGTCGAGCGCATGCCGCTGGTCGAGATGATCCGCGGCCCGCAGACCGCCGACGCGGTGCTGGCGCGCCTGCTCGACCTGGCCGACGCGCTGGGCAAGGTGCCGGTGGTGGTGGCCGACGGTCCGGGTTTCTTCACCAGCCGGGTGTTCTGCAGCTATATCGACGAGGGCATGGCGATGCTGCGGGAAGGCGTGGCGCCGGCGCTGATCGAGAACGCCGCCCGCCAGGCCGGCATGCCGGTCGGGCCGCTGGCGGTCACCGACGAGGTGTCGCTGGACCTGCAGCAGCGGGTGGTGGCGCAGGCGATCGCCGACGGCGTGCCGCGGCAGCTGCAGCGCGAACATGCGCAGCCGGTGATCGCCCGCATGAACGCGCTGGGCCGGCTGGGGCGCAAGAGCGGCGGCGGTTTTCACGACTTTCCGGCCGGTGGCGCCAAGGGCCTGTGGCCGGGGCTGGCCGCCGAGTTTCCGCCGGCCGCGGTGCAGCCGGAGGTGGCGGCGCTGACCGAGCGCCTGCTGCTGGCGCAGGCGCTGGAGGCCGCGCGCTGCCTGGAGGAGGGCATCGTGAGCGCGCCGCGCGATGCCGATGTGGCGGCGGTGCTGGGCATCGGCTTTCCGGCCTGGACCGGCGGGCCGCTGGGCCATGTCGACACGCTCGGCATCGGCGCCTTCGTGGCCGCCTGCCAGCGGCTGGCCGACGGCGGCGCGGCGCGTTTCCGGCCCTCGGCCTGGCTGCTGGAACGGGCCGCGGAGGGGCGGAAGTTCTATCCCGACACGGCCGAAGTCGCGGCACCCGCGGTGGTGCCCGCACCCGAATTGGTTACGGTGGCCTGAACCGCCAGGCCGGCGCGCACCTCGGCGGCGGTGGCCAGGCGCCGGCCCGATGCGGCGACGGCCTGCACCGCCTCCCGCACCTGGGCGACGTTGCCCCGATCGCAGCCGTGCGGCGCGTCTTCCAGCCCGACCCGGATGTCGGCACCGGCGGCCAGCGCCGGCCGCAGCCAGGGCCGGATGTCGAAGTCGAGCCCGGCCATCATCCAGCGGGTCTCCAGCCCGGCGAACAGCGCGGCATAGGCGGCGATGGCGGGCTCGCCCGGCGGCAGGCCGTAGAGCAGGGTGTCGGAGAACATGGCCCGGTGGATCGGCCGCATCGCCACGCTGCCCAGCGCACGAAGCTCGCGCGCCCGGTGTTCGCCGACCCGCGCATAGCCCGGCTCGTAGATGGCGAAGCCCGGCACCGCGCCTGCCTGCCGGCACAGCGCCAGCGCGGCGGCGATGTCCTCGTCGAAATTCACATACACATAGGGCTGCCAGCGCATGCGGGTGTCGAACATCAGGTGCGAGCCGGGGTCGATCACCAGGCAGTCGAGCAGGCCGGCCTCGGCCAGGCCCCGCGCCAGGGCGAAGCGGTCTTCGGCCAGCTCGGCGCTGCCGCCGGGGCGCAGCTTGCGGCTGGCGGTGGTGGGGTAGACCAGCACGTCGACCCGCTCGCGGATGCCCTCGACGATGCGGCGGTGCAGGTCGAGCGCGTCGGACGGCTGGCCGCGCGCCATGTCGAAGCCGTGGTAGTGCACGATGGCCGCGCCCTCCTGCGCGCAGGCGATGGCCTCGGCCACGATCTGCTGCGGCGACACCGGCACCAGCGGCTGGCGGGTGCTGCCCCAGGAGCCGTTCAGCGCGACCTCCAGCCAGGCGTCGGCCGGCACGGCGGCGGTGGCAGCGACAGCGGCGGTGGTTTGCAACGGCGCGCTCATCTGGCTGCGGTGCGCACGCCCGCCAGGTCGATCGCCTTCGACCAGATGCGGATGTCCTCGGCCAGCACCTGCCCGAAATGCTCCGGCGTGCTGCCGATCGGCTCCAGGTTCATGTCGACGATGCGGTCGCGGATGCGCGGCATGCGCAGCACCTGGGCGATGGCTTTGGACATGGTGTCGATGCGGTCGCGCGGGGTGCCGGTGGGCAGCAGCATCGCCATCCAGGCGTTGGTCTCCAGGCCGTCGAAGCCCTTCTCGACGAAGGTTGGCACCGCCGGGAACTGGCCCAGCCGCTTCCTGCCGTTGACCGCCAGCAGCTTGAACTTGCCGGCGCGCACCTGCTGCAGCGAGCTGCCGATGTCGAGGAAGGCGATCTGCACCGTGCCGGCCAGCAGGTCGTTGGTGAGCGGCCCGGAGCCCTTGTAGGGCACATGCACCAGGTCGAGCCCGGCCTGCTTGCGGATGAGCTCGCCGTAGATGTTGGAGGTGCTGCCGGGGCCGTAGGAGCCGTAGGCGTATTTGCCGGGGTGGCGCTTCACCTCGGCGACGAATTCCTCCAGCGTGTTGGCCGGAAAGTCGGCCGATACGGTGAGCAGGGTGGACGACACCACCACCTCGGACACCGGCGTCAGGTCGCGCAGCAGATCGACCTGGCCCGGCTCCGGCGCCGGGTTCTGGATCAGCGAGGTATAGAGCGAGGTGAAGGTGAGGCAGGCGGTGTAGCCGTCCTTCGGCGCGCGCGCCACCTGGGTGCTGCCGATGATGCCGCTGGCGCCGGCTCGGTTGTCGACGATGACCGACTGCTTCCACAGCAGCGACAGCTCGGCCGCCAGCAGACGGCCGACGATGTCGGTGACGCCGCCGGCCGCCGTCGGCACGACGATGGTGACCGTCTGCGACGGGTAAGCGGCGCCGGTCTGGGCGCGGGCGGCATGCGGCAGGGCGGCGAGGCCGCCGATGCCGGCGAGCAGGCCGAGGCTGCTGCGGCGGGTGGGGGTGAACATGGTGGTGTGTCTCTCTTCGTTGGAATTTTTTCGGGGGAAGCCCGCCGTTGCGGGTTCCAGGTACCGGAGCGGCCGGAGCGGCCGGTGCGGCCGGTGCGCCGCTCAGGCGGTCGCCAGCGCTTGCGGCGCGGCGGCGGGCGCACGCCGCCCGGCATCGCCCGGCATCGCGTCGTCGGTGGGCGCTGTATCCCACACCGCCAGCGCGTCCAGCGCCTCGCAGGCGCTGCCGTCCACCCGCAGCGGGTTGACCTCCAGCGACACCAGGCACTCGCCCAGCGCCAGAGCTGCGTCGCCGATGGCGGCGACCACCGCGGCGATGCGCTGCCGGTCGGCCGCCGGGCTGCCCCGGAAACCGTCCAGCAGCGCGGCGCCGCGCAGCTCGCCCAGCATCTCCAGCACGTCGGCCGGCGTCACCGGCAGCAGTCGCAGCGCGGTGTCCTTCAGCACCTCCACATAGACGCCGCCCAGCCCCAGCGCCAGCACCGGGCCCCATTGCGCATCGCGCAGGGTGCCGACGAAGAGCTCGATGCCGCCGGCGCGCATCGGCGCCACCAGCACGCCGTCGATGCGCGCATCGGGCCGCGCGGCGCGCACCCGGGCCAGCATGGCCGCGTGCGCCGACTGCAGCGCCGCCGCGTCGCGCAGGCCCAGTGCCACGCCGCCGACCTCGGTCTTGTGCGCGATGTCGGGCGAGGCGATCTTCATCGCCACCGGCCAGCCGCAGGCATCCGCCGCGCGGGCCGCGGCCTCGGCGGACGCGGCCAGCAGGCGCGGCACCACCGGCACGCCGCGTGACGCCAGGTAGTCGAGGGTGGCGTTCTCCGACTCCGGCCGCACGCCGGCCGGTGCCGGGGCCGCGGCCGGCGGGCGCAGCGGCGCCAGCACATGGCGCGACCAGGAAAAGGCGCTTTTCAGCGCCACCATGCCGTGGTGCGCGCCGCAGCCGATGTAGCGTGCGCCCTGCGCCGGCAGCAGCCCCTTGGCATAGTCGTTGACCGGCCGCATGGTGTAGCTGAACTGCACCGACGGCACGCGGCTCTCGCCCATGGCGCGCTGCACCTCGGTGATGACGCCGCGGCGAAACGGGTTGTCCTCGCCGGCATGGGTCGGCACGTCGTAGGAGACGGCGATGACCCCCACCTCCGGGTCGTCGGCCAGCACCGCCAGCGCGCGCGACATGATGGTCGGGTCGAGCATCACCGCGCCGGTGGTGTCGAGCGGGTTGTGCGGCGTGCCGAAGCCCGGCAGCACCGCGCGCAGCCGGGTCTCGGTGTCGGGCGAGAGCACCGCCAGCGGCACGCCTTCGGCGTCGGCGCGGTCGGCGGCGATCTCGCAGAAGCCGCCCGACATCGAGGCGAAACCCAGCTTGCCCTCGACCGGCCCCAGGCGGGTCAGGGTGTCGGCGGTGAAGATCGCGTCCTCGATCGACGGCACCCGCACCAGGCCGAGCCGGCGGCAGGCGGCGTCGAACACCCGGTCGTCGCCCACCAGCGCGCCGGTGTGCGCCTGCGCCGCCTTGGCGGTGATCTCGCTGGTGCCGATCTTCATCACCACGATCGGCTTCTTCGCCGCGTGCGCGCGGGCGCAGGCGGCGGCCAGGGTGGCGGGGTTGCGCACCGTTTCCAGGAACACCGAGATGGCGCGGGTGTCGGGGTCGTCGACCAGGTAGTCGACCACCTGCGCCAGGTCCACGTCGACCTCGTTGCCGGTGGAGACCAGGTAGCTGAAACCGATGCCCTGCTGCGCCGCGAAGAACGCCATCAGCGCCGCGGTGGCGCCGCTCTGCGAGACGATGGCCAGCGAGCCGCGCAGCATCGGCGAGGGCAGGGCGATGGCCCACATCGGGATGTTGTCGACCTGGTTGATGAAGCCCAGGCAGTTCGGCCCGATCAGCGCCACGCCGTGGGCGCGGGCCTTGTCGCGCAGGGCGGCCTGCTGCGCCGCGCCGTCGGGGCCGGCCTCGGCGAAACCCGAGGTGATGATCACCGCGTGGGCGATGCCGGCCGAGGCCAGGTCGGCCAGGGCGTCGTCCATGGCCGAGGTCGGCACCATCAGGTAGGCCAGGTCGACCGGCTCCTGGATCTCGCGCACCGACGAATGCACCGCCTGCCCGTAGGCGGTGCCGCCGCGCGGATTGACCAGGTGCATGCGGCCGCCGAAGCCGCAGGCGCGCAGGTTGGCGACCACCGCGTTGGACCAGGTGGAGCGCTCGGTGGCGCCCACCAGGGCGATGGACTGGGGTCTGAGGAACGATTGCAGGCGGTGGGCCATGGACTCTCCGGCGAGGGGCTGCGGTGGAACGCGCCCGCCGCGGGCCGCCGATGCGGCCGGGCGGGCGCTGCGTCTGGCCGGATTGTGGAAGTGGCCCGGGGCGGGCCGGCTCGTTCGTTCGGACGATATTGCCGACCGCACCGCTGCCTATGATGGCGGCACGGCCGCACCCCGAGCACGAGGGTTTCCAAGAGCCGCACCGCAGGAGACACGCCGCATGCCGCTAGGCCCCGGGCACGCCGACGAGGCGCCGCCGACCGCATCCCCTTTGTCACCGCCATCGACCGCCGACGACCCGGCGCTCGACGCGGGCCCGCGGGTGCTCGCCTCGAAACTGGTGCCGCCGCTGCAGGACCAGCGGCTGGTGCAGCGCGGCGCGCTGGTCGAGCGGCTCACCCGCATGCCACCGCCGCGGCTGACCCTGGTGCATGCGCCGGCCGGCTTCGGCAAGACCACGTTGCTGCTGCAGTGCCATGCCGCGCTGCGCCGCCAGCGCTGCGACGTGGTGTGGCTGACGCTGGACGCCGCCGACAACGATGTCGACCGGCTGGTCGGCCACCTCGACGCCGGCCTGGCGCGCGCCGGCGGCCGCGGCGCGCCGGGCAAGGAGGCTGCCGGCAAACCGCGCGGCGCGGTGCTGCAGGACCTGCACCGCGACGGCCGGCAGGCGCCGCGCGCGCGGCCGCTGCTGCTGTTCCTCGACGAGTTCGAGCTGCTCACCGGCGCCACCGCGCTGCAGCAGGTGCAGCGGCTGGTGGAGGGCCTGGCGCCCGACTGCCATCTGGTGCTGGGCTCGCGCAGCGTGCCGGCGCTGGAGCTGGGCCGCATGCGGGCGCGCGGCGAGCTGCTGGAGCTGGGCGCGGAAGACCTGCGTTTCTCGATCGACGAGACCCGCAGCCTGCTGCGCGACAAGCATGCGCTGGAACTCACCGACGACGAACTGGCCGCGCTGCAGCAGCGCACCGAGGGCTGGCCGGCGGCGATCCACCTGGCGGCCCTCTCGCTGGCCAACCACCGCGACCGGGCCGGCTTCATCGCCAGCTTCACCGGCTCGCATGCGGCACTGGCCGAGTACCTGGCCGAGGACATCCTGGCGCGGCTGGCGCCGGCGGTGCAGTCCTTCCTGCTGGAGGCCAGCGTGCTGCCGCAGTTCAACGCCGCGCTGTGCGACGCGGTGCGCCTGCAATCCGACAGCCGCGCCATCCTCGACGAGCTGGAGCGCGCCGCGCTGTTCATCCTGCCGCTCGACGAGGAGCGCCAGTGGTATCGCTTCCACAGCCTGTTCGGCGGCTTCCTGCGCTACCGGCTGGAGCGCGCCCAGCCCGGCCGGCTGGCCGCGTTGCACCGGCGCGCGGCGGCCTGGTTCCTGGCCGTGCGCCGCCCGGTGCCGGCCATTGACCACCTGATCGCCGGCCGCGCCTTCGACGATGCCGCCGCGCTGGTGGCGCGCGAGGCTGACGACCTGCTGGCGCAGGGCAGGGTGCGGCTGCTGGCGCGCTGGCTCGTCCGCATGCCCGACGAGCCGCTGGCGCGCTTCCCGCGCCTGCGGCTGGTGGAAGCCTGGACCCTGGTGCTGAACCGGCGCTACCCGGAGGCGATGCGCGCGGTGGCCGCGATCCTGGCGCAGGCTCCCACCGGCCCGGAGCGCGACGAGGCGCAGACCATCCGCTGCCTGGCGCTGTCGATGTCCGACCGCCTGGACGAGAGCCTGGCGCTGGCCGACGAGCTGATCGCCCGGCTGCCTCCCGACGAGGCCTTCCAGTACGGCGTGCTGGCCAACATCCTGGCCGCCGGCATGATCGCCCGCCACCGCTACGACGACGCCCGCCGGCTGCTGTCGGCCGCGCTGCAGCGCCATGCGCTGGCGCGCGCCAGCTTCAGCCGCGCGGTGGCCGACTACCTGGAGGCCGCCATCGACGTCGTGCAGGGCCGCCTCGGCCAGGCGCTGCGGCGGCTGCGGCCGCTGGCCCTGGGCGCCATCGGCGGCGAACGCGGCCGGGTGCGCCAGGCCGGCCACGGGCGCGCCACCGTGTCGGTGCTGCTGGCGGTGGCGCTCTACGACACCGGCGCGATCGACGAAGCCCGCACCCTGCTGGCCGAGAGCCTGCCCTACACGAAGGAGAACGGCACGCCCGACGCGCTGGTGCTCAGCCACACCCTGTCGGCGCGCATCGCGGCGGTCGGCGGCGAGCGCGAGGCGGCGCTGCGCCCGCTGGCCGACCTGGAGGACATCGGCCGCGACGCGGCGATGCCGCGGGTCATCGCCGCGGCGTGGCTGGAGCGCGCCTGGCTGCACTGGAACGCCGGCGAGCGCGACGCCGCCCGGCAGGCGCTGGAGCGCGCCGAGCTCGGCTATGCCTCGGCGCCAGCCGACAACGCCTCGATCTTCATGACCGACATCGACCGGCCCGAGCTGATGCGGGCGCGCTGGATGATCGACGCCGGCCAGGCCGCCGCGGTGCTGCCGGTGCTCGAAGCGCTGCTGCGCGACGCCCGGGCCCAGCAGCGCGGCCGGCGCGCCCTGCGCATCGGCCTGCTGGCGGCCCTGGCCCGGCAGGCGGTGGGCGATACCCGCGGCGCGCTGCAGGCCTTCGGCGAACTGCTGCGCGAGGCCGCGGCCGAGGCGCCGGTGCGCGCCTTCCTCGACGAAGGCCCGGCGCTGGCGGCGCTGTTCGACGCCTGGCAGAAGTCGGCCGGCGCCGGCAGCGACGGCGTGCTGCCGCGCTTCGTCGGCCAGCTGCGCGAGGCCTTCGACGCGCAGCGCGGGCCGGGCGGCGCCGCTGCGGCGCGCATCGACGCGCTGACCCGGCGCGAACTGGGCGTGCTGCAGCTGTTGGCCGACGGCCTGCGCAACGCCGACATCGCCCAGCGGCTATTCGTCTCGGAGACCACGGTGAAGGCGCACCTGCGCAACATCAATACCAAGCTGGGCGCCAGCAGCCGCACCAGCGCGGTGGCCATCGCGCGGCAGCATCGGCTGCTGGGGTAGGGCGCGCCGCCGGCCGGATGGGACCGGCGCGGACATTCCCAAAATAGTCCCTTCGAACGACGGTGCCCGCCCCCCGCCTGCCTACGATGCGACGCAGACCCCGCATCCCCCAGGAGACAGCATGACCGACGCCCGTCCGCCCGTCCGCATCGGCGGAGCCAGCGCCTTTCTCGGCGACAGCCCCTTCGCCACCGCCCAGTTGTTGACGGTGCCCGACCTCGACTACCTGGTGTACGACTTCCTCGCCGAGGTCACCCTGTCGGTGCTGGCGCGCTCGCGTTCGAAGAGCGCCGAACGCGGCGGCTGGGCGCCGGATTTCGTGAACATCGTGCTGCGCGAGAACCTGCCCGAGATCGCCCGGCGCGGCATCCGGGTGGTGGCCAATGCCGGCGGGCTGAACCCGCAGGCCTGCGGCGACGCGGTGCGCGCGCTGGTGGCCGAGCTGGGCCTGGACCTGAAGGTGGCGGTGATCGCCGGCGACGACATCCTGCCGCGCATCGACGAGTTCCGCACCACCGAGATGTTCACCGGCGCGCCGATGCCCGAGCGGCTGCTGAGCGCCAACGCCTACCTGGGCGGCGTGCCGATCGCCCGCGCGCTGGGCATGGGCGCGCAGATCGTCGTCACCGGCCGGGTGGTCGACAGCGCGCTGGCGCTGGGACCGCTGATGCACGAATTCGGCTGGCAGTCCGACGACCCGCTGCGCATGGCGCAGGGCACCACCGCCGGCCACCTGATCGAATGCGGCGCGCAGATCACCGGCGGCACCTTCACCGACTGGTTCGACGGTGACGACTGGTCGAGCATCGGCTACCCGGTGGTGGAATGTTTCGAGGACGGCCGCATGGTGGTCACCAAGCCGGAAGGCACCGGCGGCATCGTCAGCCGCGGCACCGTCGGCGAGCAGCTGCTCTACGAGGTGGACGACCCGGCCAACTATGTGGTGCCCGACGCCATCTGCGATTTCACCCGGGTGCAGCTGCGCGAGCTGGGGCCGAACCGGGTGGAGGTGACCGGCGTCGTCGGACGGCCGCCCACCGACAGCTACAAGGTCTGCGCCACCCTGCAGGACGGGTTTCGCTGCACCGTGATCCTGCCGGTGGTGGGCATGAACGCGCGGCAGAAGGCGCAGCGCCAGGCCGATGCGCTGATCGAGCGCAACGAGCGCGAGGCGGTGGCGCGCGGCATGGGGCGGTTCACCACCCGCCATGTCGAGCTGCTGGGCCTGGAGGCCTCCTACGGCGCCAATGCCCGGCCGCTGGACAGCCGGGAAGTGGTCTCGAAGATCGTGGTCGACCACCCGCGCCGCGAAGCGCTGGAGCTGATCGCCATCGACGCGCTGTCGCCCACCACCTCGATGTCGCCCGGCAGCACCGGATGGCACGGTGGCCGCCCGCCGGTGATGCCGATGATGCGGGTTTTCTCCTTCCTGGCGCCGAAATCGTGGGTGCCGGCGACCATCGACATGGACGGTCGCCGCACCGTGGTCGACGCATGGATCGGCGGCGGCAGCGTCGACCGCGCGCTGGCGCTGTCGGTGCCCGAGCCCGCGCCGGAGCGGGCCGAGCCGATGCAGACGGTGCGCCTGGTCGACCTGGCCTGGGGCCGCAGCGGCGACAAGGGCAACCGTTTCATGATGGCGGTGATCGCCCGCCAGCCCGAGTACCTGCCGTGGATCCGGCGCGCGCTCACCCCGGCGACGCTGGGTGGCTTCATGCGCCATGTGTTCGACCGGCCCGACGCGCCGATGGTGGAAGTTTTCGAGGCGCCCGGCATCTCGGCGCTCAACCTGCTGTTCCACGACGCGCTGCGCGGCGGGCAGATGGCCTCGCCGCGGCTCGACCCGCTGGCCAAGGCGATGGCGCAGCAGGTGCTGGAGCTGACGCTGGAGGTGCCGGCCCGGCTGCGGGTGGAGCGCCACCAGGACCGGATGGAAGCCGCGCTGTCGAGGGCACGCCCGGGCGCCGGCACGGATACCGCTGCGGTACCGATCGCGCCTGCCGACATGCCGCGCCACCCCGCCACCGCACCGGCGGCCGAGCCCGAATTCAGCTGAGTTTTCCCCCGGGCACCAGCGGGGCGCACGACCCCGCAGCCCATCCGTTCGACCTGGAGACAAGACCCATGACCGCTGCGTTCCCGCGCCCGACTTCCGTCCGGCGACTTCTTGCCGTGGCGCTCGCCTGCAGCCTGTGCTTCGCCGCCGGCACCGCCCGCGCCGCCGATGCCGGGCTGCCGGCCAAGCCGATCACCGTGATCGTCTCGGTGGCCGCCGGCGGGCCGACCGACGCGGTGGCGCGCCGGATCATGCAGGAGGTGTCGGTGCGCATCGGGCAGCCGGTGATCGTCGACAACCGGCCCGGCGGCAACGGCATGGTGGCCACCAAGGCGGTCGGCCAGGCGCCGGCCGACGGCGCCACCTATGCGGTGGTGCTGGCCGCGCACGCGCTGAACCCGTCGCTCTACAGCAAGCTGGCCTATGACGAGGCGAGCGTCACCGGCGTCTCGCTGCTGGGCAAGTACCCGATGCTGCTGATCGGCAGCGGCACCCTGCCGGTCGATTCGCTGGCCGGGCTGCAGCAGTACGCCAAGGCATCGCCCGGCAAGCTCAACTACGCCAGCTCCGGCCAGGGCTCGCTCACCCACCTGTCGATGGAGCGCCTGGCCACCCGCATGGGAACGCCGATGGTGCATGTGCCCTACCGCGGCAACAGCCAGGCGATGGCCGACCTGTTCGAGGGCCGGCTGGCGCTGACCTTCGACACGCTGCTGCTGTCCGAGCAGAACGTGCGCTCCGGCAAGCTGAAGGCGCTGGCCATCACCGGCGACCGGCGCTCGCCGATCCTGCCGGACGTGCCCACCATCGCCGAGGCCGGCTATCCCGAGCTGGAGACCTACGGCTGGATCGCCGTCATCGGCAACGCGAAGGCACCGCAGGCCGCCACCGAGCAGTTCGCCCGCGAAATCGCCGCCGCCGCGCAGAACCCGGAGGTGCGCAAGCTGCTCGACGCCAACAGCCTGCAGGCCACCGGCGGCACGCCGGCGCAGACGCAGCAGTTCCTGCAGAAGGAAACCCTGGCCTGGAAGCAGGTGATCGACAAGGCGGGCTTCAAGCTCGACTGAGCACCACAAAAAAAGAGGAGACCCGCCATGCACAGCCCCACCACCCCGACCGCGCGGCGTAGCCTGCTCGCCGCGGCATTCGCCGC
>JAKONS010000277.1 GCA_022701845.1 Burkholderiaceae bacterium | reverse complement strand
CGCGTGATCGGGACGCGCAGAAGATTTATTCCCGGCTTCCCTAGTCGAAGCGGAGGGAGACGCCGGTGACGAAGGAGGCGTCGGCGCGTCGCAGGCCGGCGCCCGGATCGCTGTCGTAGCGGTAGTTCACCCCCGCGCTCAGGCTCAGCGTATTGGTCATCGCCACCGAAATCCCCGCGTCCAGCAGCGCCCGGTAGGAGCCCTGGTCGGTCAGGTTGGGATAGATGGTGAAGCGCTGGCGCAGCTTGGTGGTGCCGGTGAGCTGGTGGCTGGTTTCCTCGGCCAGCACCAGTTCGGTCCGGCCGTATTCGTCGCGCGGCTGGCCGAACAGGCTGACCGGGGTGACATAACTGTCCTGGGTGTAGCCCAGGCCGACCGAGATATCGAAATTCAGGTTGTCGCTGCGCACCATGTGCCGGCCGACGCCGCCGGCGATCGAGTAGCGGTGGGCGATGTTCGACGGCCGGTCGCGCAGCAGGTCGCCGCTGCCGAAATAGAAGCTGCGCGGCGAGATGTCGCGGTTGTACTGGGTGCCGGCCAGATAGCGCTGGGTGGCGGTGACGCCGTTGACCTTGCCGTAGTTGCCCTGGCCGCGGAAGGTGAGCTTGTCGTGGTCGGTGACCCGGGCCGCCTCGCCGGTCGCGTTGAACTGGGTGGTGTCGCTGTTGCCCGAGGTGGCGTTGGCACCGGCGGTGAGCAGATAGCGCCACCGGCCGTCGGGCTTGAGGGTGACCTGGGCCTGGGCGGTGCCGGCGGCGGCGACGGCGGCGATGGCCAGCAGCGCGGCGTCGCGCAGACGATTGCGCAGACCGGCGCGCAAGGGGCGTGGGGGCATGGGCCTCTTCCTTCCTGAAGTTGTGCCAAACCGGCGATGTTGCACCGCAGCAGTGACCGTTTCCGATTCGACCGCCCGGAGCATTGTTTCAAGTCGTAGCGGCATACGGCGCAGCGGCGGGCGGCAGCCGCCATCTGCGCGGCGGTCTGCGCGGGCGATGCGACAGCGTGGCAGCTCGGCCGCGACCGCGTCAGCGGCGGTCGGTGGCGGCGGGTGGTCATTTCCTACCCGTGGGCGCGGCGGCGATCGCCACGATCGTGTACTCCGCGTTCGGCGACCTCGTCCCGCCACGGCACCGACCCGCCGCTCCCGCTCCTCCCGCCGCATGCATCCGATGCCGGCTTTTTCGCGTAAGCCCCGCATGAACCGTCCCGCTTTTCCCCCAGCCGCCCCCGGCATCCTTCCGCTGCGCCGCCGCGGCATGTTCGCCGCCGCCGCCGCCAGCCTGCTGTCGGGCTGCTCGGCGGTGCAGGCGCTCGACGCCCTGGTGCCCGAGCGCGACTACCGGGTCGATACCGGCCTGGCCTACGGCGACGATCCGCGCCAGCGCCTCGACGTCTACCGCCCCGGCACCGACCCGGCGCCCGGCGCGCCGCTGCCGCCGATGGTGGTGTTCTTCTACGGCGGCAACTGGACCCACGGCGAGCGCGGCGACTACCGCTTCGTCGGCGAGGCGCTGGCCAGCGCCGGCGCGGTGGTGGTGGTGGTCGACTACCGGCTCAGCCCCGCGGTGCGCTACCCCGCCTTCCTGCAGGACTGCGCGAAAGCCACCCGCTGGGCCTTCGACCACCGCGCCGATTTCGGCGCCGACCCGGCCCGCCTGGTGCTGATGGGCCACAGCGCCGGCGCCTACAACGCCGCCATGCTGGCGCTCGACCCGCGCTGGCTGCGCGCGGTGGGCATGACGCAGCAGCAGGTGAGCGCCTGGATCGGCCTGGCCGGGCCCTACGACTTCCTGCCGATCGACGAGCCGATGACCCGCGTCGCCTTCGAGTGGCCGGCCACGCCTGCCGATTCGCAGCCGCTGGCGCATGTCAGCGCGCAGTCGCCGCCGGCGCTGCTGCTGGCCGCCGAGAAGGACGACGTGGTGAACCCGCAGCGCAACAGCGCCGCGATGGCCGCGCGGCTGGAAAAAGCCGGCGTGGAGGTGTGCTTCCGCACCTACCCGCGGGTCGGCCATGCGACGCTGGTGGGCGCCCTGGGCACGCCCCTGCGCTGGCTGGCGCCGGTGCGGCGCGACGTGCTGCATTTCCTGGGCCTCGAAGGCCGTCCCCCTCGCAGCGTCGGGTAATACAGCAGCCGGGCGCCGGGTCCCGGGAGATAAAATCCGCGGTTACCGGCCGATTACATCGGCTGCGACGTGTTTCTTTCCTCCCCACCCATTACTCGGAAATCCCACCCATGGCTCTCGTCTCGATGCGCGAACTGCTGGACCACGCCGCCGCCAACGGCTACGGCATCCCGGCCTTCAACGTGAACAACCTGGAGCAGGTCCAGGCCGTCATGGAAGCCGCCAAGGAAGTCGGCGCCCCGGTGATCCTGCAGGCCAGCGCAGGTGCCCGCAAGTACGCCGGCGAGGCCTTCATCAAGCACCTCATCTCGGCCGCGGTCGAGGCCTATCCGAACATCCCGCTGGTGATGCACCAGGACCACGGCCAGAGCCCGGCCATCTGCCAGGGCGCGATCGACCTGGGTTTCTCCTCGGTGATGATGGACGGCTCGCTGCGCGAAGACGGCAAGACCCCGGCCGACTTCGACTACAACACCGCCGTCACCCGCAAGGTGGTCGACATGGCGCACAAGGTCGGCGTCACCGTCGAAGGTGAACTGGGCTGCCTGGGCAACCTGGAAACCGGCGACGCCGGCGAAGAAGACGGCATCGGCGCCGACGTCAAGCTCGACCACAGCCAGATGCTGACCGACCCGGAAGAAGCCGCCGAATTCGTCAAGGCCACCCAGCTGGACGCCCTGGCCATCGCCATCGGCACCAGCCACGGCGCCTACAAGTTCAGCCGCCCGCCCACCGGCGACATCCTGGCCATCAGCCGCGTCAAGGAAATCCACAAGCGCATTCCCAACACCCACCTGGTGATGCACGGCTCCTCCAGCGTGCCGCAGGACCTGCTGGCGATCATCAACCAGTACGGCGGCAAGCTGAAGGAGACCTACGGCGTGCCGGTGGCCGAAATCCAGGAAGCCATCAAGTTCGGCGTGCGCAAGATCAACATCGACACCGACATCCGCCTGGCCATGACCGGCGCGGTGCGCAAGTTCATGTTCGAGAACCCGGACAAGTTCGATGCCCGCGAGTGGCTCAAGCCGGCCCGCGAAGCCGCCAAGCAGATCTGCAAGCAGCGCTACATCGAGTTCGGCTGCGAAGGCCAGGCCGGCAAGATCAAGGGCGAGTCGCTGCAGGTCGTCGCCGGCAAGTACGCCAGCGGCGCGCTGCAGCAGGTGGTGCAGTAAGCACCCGCGCCGCGCGGCAGCGTGTCGAAGGCCCGGCCCCACCAGGGGCGCGGGCCTTTTTTTACGTGTCCGCACCGGCGCCCATCGCACAATACGACGTTGCCCGCGCCTCTTTTCGGTCGGCGGGATATCCGCGAGCCCTTCCCATGACGACGACCCCCTCCGCTGCCGCCCTCCATACCTCCGCCCTCACCTCGCTGCCGCTGCTGGCACGCGGCAAGGTGCGCGACAACTACGCCGTCGGCGACGACCGCATCCTGATGGTCGCCAGCGACCGCATCTCCGCCTTCGACGTGATCCTGGGCGAGCCGATTCCCGGCAAGGGCGCGCTGCTGACGCAGATGGCGCTGTTCTGGTTCGACAAGCTCGGCCACATCTGCCCCAACCACCTCACCGGCGATGCGCCGGAGAGCGTGGTGACCCCCGAGGAAGTGGCGCAGGTGCGCCAGCGCTCGATGCTGGTGCAGCGCCTGAAGCCGATTCCGGTCGAGGCGGTGGTGCGCGGCTACCTGGCCGGCAGCGGCTGGCAGGAATACCGGCAGAACCAGGCGGTCTGCGGCGTGCCGCTGCCGGCCGGGCTGCAGAACGCCGGCAAGCTGCCCGAACCCA
>JAKONS010000273.1 GCA_022701845.1 Burkholderiaceae bacterium | reverse complement strand
GGGCGCCGACATCGTGTTCTGCTGCGTCGGCAACGACGACGACCTGCGCTCGGTGGTGCTCGGCACCGCCGACGGCGCCGGCGGCCGCCGTGACGACGGCGCGCTGGCCGGCATGCAGCCCGGCGCGATCTTCGTCGACCACACCACCGCCTCGGCCGACGTGGCACGCGAGCTGTATGCCGCCGCCCGCGCGGCCGGCCTGCAGTTCGTCGACGCGCCGGTCTCCGGCGGCCAGGCCGGCGCCCAGAACGGCGTGCTGACCGTGATGTGCGGCGGCGACGCGGAAGCCTTCGACGCCATCGCGCCGATCGCCGCCGCCTACGGCCGCGCGGTGACGCTGATGGGTGCGGCCGGCGCCGGCCAGCTCACCAAGATGTGCAATCAGATCTGCATCGCCGGCGCGGTGCAGGGCCTGGCCGAAGCCATCGCCTTCGGCCAGCGCTCCGGCCTCGACATGACGCTGGCGCTCGACGTCATCGGCAAGGGCGCCGCGCAGAGCTGGCAGATGGACAACCGCGGCAAGACCATGGTGCAGGGCAAGTTCGACTACGGCTTCGCGGTCGACTGGATGCGCAAGGACCTCGGCCTGGTCCTGGACGAAGCCCGCCGCAACGGCGCCCGCGTTCCGGTGACCGCGCTGGTCGACCAGTTCTACGGCGACGTGCAGCTGATGGGCGGCACCCGCTGGGACACCTCCAGCCTGCTGAAACGCCTGCTCTAGAAGTCGACGATCGAGAAGCCGACGCTCAGGACGGTGCGCTTGCGGTTGTAGTCGATCAGGCTGTCGCCGTAGCCGCTGAACAGCTGGGTATGGAAGCGCAGCCCGCTGTAGCTGTTGCCCTTGCCGTCGCCCAGCGAGCGCAGCCATTCGAGCCGCACCGAGCCCTTGGCGTCGCCGCCCGGCGTGCCGCGCACCGTGCCGATGAAGGTGTTGCGGGTGCTCGGGTTCCAGCGGGCCGACACCTCGCCGCGCCCGATGAAGTTCGAGATCTGCGGGTTGTTGTCGTCGATGGCCGACTCGT
Source organism: Burkholderiaceae bacterium (assembly GCA_022701845.1). The sequence continues at coordinate 17,585 of JAKONS010000273.1, read as the reverse complement.
TCAGGCGCTTCCACACCCGGGCGTTGACGCTGTAGGTGTCGTCCTTTTCGAAGCCGGTCATCAGGTAGAAGCGGTTCCAGCTGCGCGACAGCGGGTCGCTCTGGCCGTTCGACTGGTGCACCAGGCCGGCGCCGCTGTAGCGCCAGCGCCAGCCGAAGGGCAGCTCGGCGGTGGTGGGGTAGACGTAGATCGCCTCGGGTTCGTAGTCGGTACTGCGGAACGGGCGCGACAGGCCGCTGCTGAAGAACTGCCAGTAAGACTGCTGGCTGTAGGCCAGCCACAGCGAGTCGCGCAGCGGCGCGTCGGCGGCGGTGAGCAGGCCGCTGGCCAGCTTGGTGCGCACCGACAGCTGCAGCCGCAGCTCTTCCTTGCGGTAGTCGATCGAATTGACCGCCGAATTGGCCGGATTGCCCGAGGTCGGGCTCTGGTTGACCGAGCTGGCGCCGACCGCCGACAAACTGTTCGGGCGGAAGCCGCGCAGGCTGAAGGTCGGGCAGGCGCTGCCGGATTCGAGTTCCCAGAAACGCGACAGCTCGGAGAACTGGCGGTCCTTGCAGCCCTGCTCCAGGCCGACGCCGATGATGCCGGTGGAGGCGGTGGCGGTGGTGGCGCCACCGGCGGGCGCGGCCGGCTGCGCACTGGCCAGGGCGGCGGTCACGTCGGCCTTGAGGGCGGAGGCGGCGGCGCCGGGCGGCGGGGTGGCGGTGGCGGAAGCCGAGGGCGACACCGCGGCGGCGGCGGCACGCTGCTCCACCTGGTCGACCAGCACCTGCTGGTCGGCGGCCCAGCGGTCGAAGCAGGCCAGCCGGGCGGCGTCGGAGCCCAGGGGCTTGCATTGCTGCCAGGCGGTGACGGCGGCGGTGCGCTGCGGCGTCAGTTGCAGCACCGGCGCGGGCCGGGTCTGCGCATAGGCCGCGGGTGCCGCGAGCAGGGCGAGCATGACCGCCATGCGCGGCGTGGAGTTCCGTTTCGGGAGCATCTCTGAAGGCTTTCGATGGAGAAATACGGAGAAAGGCGTGTCGAGCGCACGCGGATAACACGATGTTACCGGTCTGGCGCCGTTCCAGCACCAAAGCAAGCCGCCCGTCAGGACTTCGGTGCAGCCGCCGTGGCCTCGGCCCGCTTGGCGAATTCGGCCCGCAGGGCGCGCAGCTTCTCGCGCGGGTCTTCGCGGGCGGTGGTCTTGTCGAGCGCCATCTCGCCGATGAAGCGGCTGGGCTTGGCCGCCACCATCTCGCGGCCCTTCTTGCGGCGCTTGGTCCAGCTCACCGCCAGGCTGCGCTGGGCGCGAGTGATGCCCACGTACATCAGCCGGCGCTCCTCCTGCAGGCGCTGCACCGTCTCGTCGCTGACCACCTGCTGGCGCCCGCCGTCGTCGTCGAGCTTGAACGGCAGCAGGCCCTCGGTCACGCCGACCAGCATCACGTGCGGCCACTCCAGGCCCTTCGACGCGTGCAGGGTCGACAGCGTCACCACGTCCTGGTCCTTCTCGCGGTCGCTGATGGTCGACAGCAGCGACACCGTCTGCACCACTTCCAGCAGGGTCTTGGTCTCGCTCGGCAGGTTGGCGCCGGAGGCGTCGTCGAGGGTGCCGCCGCAGCGCTGCGCCATCCAGTCGATGAAATCGAGCACGTTGCTCCAGCGGGCGGCGGCCACCTTGTCGCTGTCCTCGCCGTCGAGCAGGTGCTGCTCGTAGCCGATCTCCTTGACCCACTCCAGCAGGAACGCCTTGGCGTCCTCGGCGCCGACGGTGCGGCGGGCGCGGTACTCCAGATCGTTGATGTAGCGGCCGAACTCGTGCAGCTGCGCCAGCGCCCGTTCGGGCATCAGCGAGGCCAGCGACGACGAGAACAGCGATTCGAACAGGCTCAGCTTGTAGCTGGTGCTGTTTTCGCCGAGACGGCCCAGCGTGGTGTGGCCGATGCCGCGCTTGGGCGTGGTCACCGAGCGCAGGAAGGCCGGGTCGTCGTCGTTGTTGACCCACAGGCGCAGCCAGGCGCACAGGTCGCGGATCTCGGCGCGGTCGAAGAAGCCGGTGCCGCCCGAGACCTTGTAGGGAATGTTGGCGCGGCGCAGCGCTTTCTCGAACGGCTTGGCCATGTGGTTGGCCCGGTACAGCACCGCGAAGCTGCGCCACTCCTTGTGCTGCGAGGTCTCGCGCAGGCTCTGGATGCGGGCCACCGCGCGTTCGGCCTCGTGCTCCTCGCTGTCGGCATCGACCACCCGCACCGGCTCGCCCTCGCCGAGTTCGCTGAACAGCGTCTTCGGGAACAGCTTCGGGTTGAGCTGGATGACGTTGTTGGCGGCGCGCAGGATGGCGCTGGTGGAGCGGTAGTTCTGCTCCAGCTTGATGACTTTGAGCTCCGGATAGTCGACCGGCAGCTTCTTCAGGTTGTCGAGGGTGGCGCCGCGCCAGCCGTAGATCGACTGGTCGTCGTCGCCCACCGCGGTGAAGCGGCCGCGCTCGCCGACCAGCAGCTTGAGCAGCTCGTACTGGGTGGCGTTGGTGTCCTGGTATTCGTCGACCAGCACATGGCCGAAGGTCTTCTGCCACTTCTCGCGGATGTCCGGGAAGTCGCGCAGCAGCTTGAGCGGCATGCCGATCAGGTCGTCGAAATCGACGCTCTGGTAGGCGGCCAGCCGCTCCTCGTAGCGCTCCATCACCTTGGCCACGATGCGCTCGTTGTCGTCGGCGGCGATGCCAAGCGCCTGCTCGCTGTTGAGGCCCATGTTCTTCCAGCGCGAGATCGTCCACTGCCAGGTGCGCGCGGTGGCCGCGTCGACGGTGCCGCCGGCGGCGTCCTTGATGATGCCGACCACGTCGTCCTGGTCGAGGATGCTGAACTGCGATTTCAGGCCCAGCGCGGCGCCGTCCTCGCGCATCAGCCGCACCCCCAGGGCGTGGAAGGTGCACACCGCCACCTCGCGCGCCTGCCGGCCGATCAGCTGCTTGGCGCGCTCGCGCATCTCGCTGGCCGCCTTGTTGGTGAAGGTGATCGCCGCGATGCGCTTGGGCTCCAGCCCGGCCTGGATCAGCCGGGCGATCTTCATGGTGATGACCCGCGTCTTGCCCGAACCGGCGCCGGCCAGCACCAGGCACTGGCCGTGCAGGTAGTTGACGGCTTCCATCTGGGCGTAATTGAGACCGGCGGACATCGCGATAGAGACGGCGTTGGAGCGCTGACGCGCGGAGAAGGAAAAAGGGCGGAAGGGGGGAGAAAACCGAGACGGCCGCGGGGGCCGGGGGGCAGGGGGCCTGCGCGAAGGCGGGCCGGCGGGTGATGATACCGGCACCGCCCCTGCCGGATATTCGCGCCCGTGTCCTCCGTTTCCGCCGTTTTCGCCGTCACCTTCCCGTTTTTCGCGCTGGTCCTGATCGGCTACCTGGCCACCCGCCGCGGCCTGCTGCCGGTGGCGGCCATTCCCGGGCTCAACACCTTCGTGCTGTATTTCGCCTTGCCCTGCATGCTGTTCCGCTTCGGCGCCAGCGCACCGCTGGCGCAGCTGCTCGACCCGCGCTCGGCCGCCGTCTACCTGGGAGCGGCGCTGGCGATGGTGGCGCTGGCGGCGCTGTTCGCACGGCGCGGCGGCTGGGGCTGGAACGACGCGGCCTTCGGCGCGCTGGTCACCGCCTTTCCCAACACCGGCTTCATGGGCGTGCCGCTGATCGGCGCCCTGCTCGGCGCGGCCGCCGCCGGGCCGGTGGTGCAGGCCATCGCGATCGACATGGTGATCACCAGTTCGCTGTGCATCGCCCTGTCGCGCCTGGACAGCGCCGGCGCGCACGGCATCTCCGCGGCCCTGCGCCAGGCGCTGCGCGGCATGGCGGTCAATCCGCTGCCGTGGTCGATGGTGCTGGGCGGGCTGGCGTCGGCCTTCGGGTGGATGCCGCCGGCGCCGGTCGACCGCACCGTGGCCCTGCTGGGCGCCGCCGCGCCGCCGGTGGCGCTGTTCACCATCGGCGCGGTGCTGGCGCGCTCGCAGATGGGCCACGACGCCCCGGTCGCCTGGCCCGCCTACCTGCCGCTGGCGCTGGCCAAGCTGCTGCTGCACCCGCTGCTGGTGCTCGGCGGAGCGGCGATGGCCGCGGCCCTCGGCCATCCGCTCGCACCCGCCACCCGCGCCGCGCTGCTGCTGGTGGCGGCCTTGCCGGCGGCCAGCAACGTGGCGGTGCTGGCCGAGCGCTTCGGCGCCCACAACGGGCGCATCGCACGCATCATCATGGTGTCGACGGTGCTCGCGTTCGGCACCTTTTCCGCGGCGGTGTTGCTGGTCTTGCCCTGATTCGGCCGGGCTTCGTCGCTGGAAACCGGGGGTTCGTCGCAAAGTACGCGCGTTCGGAAGGCTTTTTTCTAGGATCGGTGACGCATTCACACCCGCTCAGCGCAGAAAAGGCCCCATGTCCCACTCCATTCGACCCCTCGCCGTCTCCACCCCGCTTCCCAGCATGAACCTCGAACAGCTGCGCGCCGCGGTCGATTCCGGCGGCGTCGAGGGCGTCACCCTGCGGGCGCAGGGCGACTGCTTCGTGGTCCGGATCGCCACCAAGAGCGGCCAGGACCACATGCTGGCCCGGGTGCGCGGGCCGCAGCCGCGCTCCTTCGTCAATCCGCGGTCCGGCCTGGGCATGCTGCGGCAGGCCGGCGTGGTGTCGGTCAACGTCGACCTGACCGAATGGCAGCCATTGCCCAAAAAGTAGGCGCGCGGCAGCAGCGCGCTGGCTGCCGGCGTTCGTTTTCCCGGGAATTCCTGCGCCGTTATCATCGCGGCCCATGCTCGAACACCGCATCCAGCAGCACTTCATCGACAGCGCCGACCTGAAGTACCAGGCCTCCGAGGCGCTCGGTGTGCCGATCGCGCAAGCGGTGCACGCCATCGTGGCCTGCGTCACCGGCGGCGGAAAAACACTGGCCTGCGGCAACGGCGCGTCGGCCACCCTGGCCCAGACCCTGGCCGCGGCCTTCGTCGGCGGCTTCGAACGCGAGCGACCCGAGCTCGCCGCCCTGTCCCTCACCCTCGACGGCGCCCTGCTCACCGTCGGCGGGCTCGAACCCGACAACAGTGTGGTCTTCGCCCGGCAGGTGCGCGCCATGGGCCATGCCGGCGACGTGCTGGTGGCCCTGTCGCCCGGCGGCAACTGCGCCAACGTGATCGCCGCCATCGCCGCCGCGCACGAGCGCGACATGACCGTGGTCGCGATGACCGGCCGCCACGGTGGCCGCATCGCCGGCATGCTGCGCGAGACCGACGTGCACATCGGCGTGCCGCACGACCGCATGGCGCGCGTGCACGAGGTCCACCTGCTGGCCATTCACTGCATCTGCGACGGCGTGGATGCGCAACTACTCGGCGACCCCGAAACCTGACATGAACCCGAAACCCTTCCTGCCGACCCTGCGCCTGCCGCTGGCCCTCGTGGCCGCCGCCACCCTCGTCTCGTCGCTCAGCGGCTGCATTCCGCTGGTGCTCGGCGGCGCCGCCGTGGCGGGCACCGGCCTGGTCGTGACCGACCGCCGCACCGCCGGCACCCAGCTGGAGGACGAATCGATCGAACAGCGCGCCGCCAGCGCGGTGCGCACCAATTTCGGCGACCGGGTGCATGTGAACATCACCAGCTACAACCGCCAGCTGCTGCTCACCGGCGAGGCGCCCACCGCGCAGGACAAGGAGCGCGTCGAGCAGTACGTGGCCCGGGTCGAGAACGTGCGCGGCGTGGTCAACGCACTCGACGTGATGCCGTCCAGCGGCCTGTCGCAGCGCTCGCAGGACACGCTCATCACCACCAAGGTGAAAGCCAGCTTCGTCGACGCGAAGGACATCTATTCGAACGCCTTCAAGGTGACCACCGAGCGCGGCGTGGTCTACCTGATGGGCCGGGTCAGCCAGCGCGAAGCCGACCGCACCGCGGAAATCGCCCGCGGGGTGTCGGGCGTGACCCGGGTGGTGCGGGTGTACGAACTGATCAGCGAGCAGGAACTCGCCGAGATTGGCCGCCAGCAGCCGCCCGCCGCCGGCACGCCCGCTGCAGCGCCCCCACCGGCCGCTGCGCCTGCACCGGCGCCGGCCGCGCCGCAGGGCGGCGCCGTCGTCACACCGGTGCGCTGATTCCCGACGCCGGCGACACGCACGATCGCCGGCAGCGGATCACGCGTCGAGCAGGGCCAGAGCAGCGTAGTCGCCTACCTTGTCGGCCAGCCCGGCCGGCACCAACTCGGCACCCGCGGTGAGCGGCGGCAGATGCGCCGACACGAAAGCCTGCAGTTTCGGCAGCAGCAGATCGCGGTGGTGCCAGAACACGCTGCCGCCCAGGCTGATGCGCTTCAGGTCGAGCAGCGCCACGATGTTGTAGAGCCCGCGGCCCATGGTGCCGCAGAGCGCGTCGACGATCTCCACCGCCTCGGCCTGGCCGTCGCGCGCGGCCTCCAGCAAGGCTTCCGCTCCCGCATAGCCGCGGCCCGAGAAACGCCGTCCGATGGCGATGCCCGCCACCAGCGATTCCAGATCGCCCCGGTTGCCGCAGCCGCACAGCGCGGCGGCGTCGTCGTCGCTGACGAAGGTGTGGCCGCCGTGGCCGGCATTGCCGTTCTTGCCGCGCAGCACGCGGCCGCCCACGCACAGGCCCATGCCGACACCGGTGCTCCAGGTGACATAGGCGCAGTCGTCGATGCCCTGCAACGCGCCCCAGCGGCGCTCGGCCTCGAGCGCGGCCACGCAATCGTTTTCCACCCGCACATGGGCGAAGCGCTCGCGCAGCACCGCTTCGATCGGCGCGGTTTTCCAGTCGTTGGGCAGCTTGCCGCCCGGTCCGGCCAGGCCGCCGCAGATGTTGGGCGTGGCCAGTTCGATCATCCCGGCGTTCAGTACGAAGGGGCCGGCGGACGACACGCCCACGCGTTCCATCGCGGCCGGGTCGGCACCGGCTTCGGCGCACGCCTCGTCGACCATGCGCAGGATCTGGCGCGCCACCGCGTCCGGCTGGCCCACCTTGGCGGTCGGCTCGCTGCGGCGATGCAGCAGTTCGGTGCTACCGGGCGGCGAGAGGCTGACCGCGACTTTGGTGCCTCCGATGTCGACGCAAACACGCATGGGCTTTCGGTCCTTTCATGGCTGATGCGACAGTTTAGGAGCGCGTTCCCGCGCCGCATGTAAGCCGATGGCACAGCGCGGCCGCGCCGCGGCGGGCCGCTACAGCAGCTTGGCGATGCCGGCGGCAACCATGCCCGCCAGGATGGTGCTGGTCACCGGCAGGCTCCAGTCGCGGCCTTTCCAGCGCCAGTGCAGATCGCCGGGCAGACGCCCGAGGCCGAAACGCTGCAGCCAGGGCGCCGCCCAGCTCAGCAGGATCAGCACCAGGAAGACGACGAGGTAGAGCCGGATCATGGGCAGGTGGCTACAGCCGGTGGCTGCGGTCGCCGTTGGAAAAACCGATCGGCATCCAGTCGGCCGGCATGCCGCGGCCGAGCGCGATCACCTTGAAGAATTCGCCCATCTCGTGCTCGTTGACCAGGTGCAGCGGCAGCCCGCGCCGGGCCAGCGGCAGGGTTTCGAGCAGAGCGGCGAAGCCGCAGTTGTAGAGGAAGTGCGCCTGGCTGGTGTAGCCCAGCACTTCCAGCCCGGCCTCCTGCGCGGCCAGCGCGACGCCGGTGAAATCGACATGCGCGGTGATGTCCTTGTGGCCCACGGCGGCCAGCGGATCGCTGTCGGCGCGGTGCTCGCGGTGGCACATCACCGTGCCCATGTGGCGCTGCGGGTGGTAGTACTCGGCCTCGGGGAAGCCGTAGTCGATCAGGAAGGCGGCGCCATGGGCCAGCCGGTCGGCCAGGGTGGCGACGAAGGCGCGGCCCTGGGGGTGGATCTCGGTGAGGTAGTCGTGCGGCCCGACGATGTCGACCGGCGGACGCAGCGCCGTCGGCCGGTCGGCCCAGGCGAAGGCGCATCCGCCGTCGCTGTCGCCATCGGCGGCCACCACCACCCCGCGCTCGTGCCAGCTGCCGCCGATGCGCGCCAGCAGCTGCACCGGCATCGCGTCGAGCACCTCGTTGCCGACGACCACGCCGTGGATCGACGCCGGCAGCGTGTCGGCCCAGCGCACCCGGTCGCCGAACGCGGCCAGCGTGGCCTGCTGGCGCGCCCGCAGGGTGCCCGACAGGTCGACGATGGTGTAGCGCCGCACCCGGTCGCCCAGGGTGTCGAGCAGCTGGGCGGCCAGCGCGCCGGTGCCGGCCCCGAATTCCCACACCTCGGCGCCGCCGCAGGCCTGCAGGGCGTCGGCCACCTGGGCGGCGAGCGCGCGGCCGAACAGGGGGGACAGCTCCGGCGCGGTGACGAAATCGCCGCCGCCGCCCTTCACGCCCGCCGGCATCGCACCGAACTGCGCCGCGCCGCGGGTGTAGTAGCCGCGTCCCGGGGCGTAGAGCGCCAGGGCCATGAAACGATCGAAGCCGATCCAGCCGCCGGCTGCCGCGATCTCGCAGGCGATCAGCCGCGCCAGCCCGTCCGGGGTGGGGTCTTGGGCGTCGGACGACGCCGGTACAGTGGAAAATGCTGCCATTTGCCGGGATTGTCCCCGATGCCCGATACCTCCCCCACCCCCTCGCCTTCCCCATCGCCCCCGCTCCAGCGCACCGTGCTCGTCACCGGAGCCGGCCGCCGGCTGGGGCGGCAGATCGCGCTGGCGCTGGCCGGGTGCGGCTGGCGGGTGGCGATCCACTTCCGCAAGTCGCGCACCGAATCGGCCGATACGGTGCGCGACTGCAACGCCGCCGCAGGCTCGACCACCGCCGCGTTCGCCTTCGAGGCCGACCTGGCCGACGAGCAGTCGGTGCGCGGCCTGGTGCCGCAGGTGGTGTCGCATTTCGGCCGGCTCGACGCGGTGGTCAACAACGCCTCGCTGTTCGAGCAGGACAGCGCCGCCGATTTCGGCTTCGCCCGCCTGGAGCGCCACATGCGCAGCAACGCCGGCGCGCCGGTGCTGCTGGCGCAGGCGCTGGCCGACCACGCCGCCGCGCGCGACGGCCGCCCGGGCGAGGCCGCGGTGGTGAATCTGCTCGACCAGAAGCTGTGGAACCAGAACCCGGATTTCCTCAGCTACACCCTGAGCAAGGCCGCGCTGGAAGCCGCCACCACCATGCTGGCGCTGGCACTGGCGCCGCGGCTGCGGGTGGTGGGCGTGGCGCCCGGCCTTACCCTCACCAGCCATATGCTCGACGACGCGACCTTCGAAAGGCTGCACACGCTGTCCCCGCTGGGCCGCTCCTCCACGCCCGACGACGTCGCCGCCACCGTGCGCTTCGCGCTGGAGAACCGGTCGATCACCGGCACCACCCTGCTGGTTGACGGCGGCCAGCACCTGCAGAAGTTCGAGCGCGATTTTTCGCTGATGCAGCCCCATCCACCGCGCTGAGCCCTCCCCTTCGAGAAACGCCCCATGCCCCTGTCCCACGGCCAACAGATCCTGACGCTCGCCGGCCTGCGCTTCGATGCCAGCCTGGGCATCCTCGACCACGAGAAGGCGGCGCCGCAGCCGATCCGGGTCGATGCCGAGCTGAACCTCGGCCCGCAGGACCTGCTGCCCCACGACGACGACATCCTGCATGTGCTCGACTACCGCAAGGTGCGCCGCATCATCATCGACGAGTGCACCGCCGAGCATGTGAACCTGCTGGAGAGCCTGATCGGCAAACTCGCGCTGCGCCTGCTGCAGCTGCCCGGCGTGCTCGGCGTGCGGGTGAAGATCGCCAAGCTGGAGATCTTCGACGACTGCGAAGTGGCGATACGGGTGGAGACCGGGCTGTGGTGAATCCGCCGGGCCCCCTGTCAATTTTTGAGGAGACCGCATGAGCGCCGTCTGGAACGAAACCGAAACCGCATCCCCCGCCCACCGAACCCCGCCGTCGCCCGATACGGGCGTGCAGCGCCTGAAGATCGAACGCGAGACCCACAAGCTCGAAAAGCGCCTGTGCCGCGAGGTCGGCCGCGCCATCGTCGACTTCAACATGATCGAGGAGGGCGACCGGGTGATGGTCTGCATGTCGGGCGGCAAGGACAGCTACGGGATGCTCGACATCCTGCAGAAGCTGCAGCAGCGCGCGCCGGTGCGTTTCGAGCTGATCGCGGTCAACCTCGACCAGAAGCAGCCGGGCTTTCCCGAGCATGTGCTGCCCGAATACCTCGCCAAGACCGGCGTGCCGTTCCACATCGAGAACCAGGACACCTACAGCATCGTCAAGCGGGTCATCGAGGACGGCAAGACCACCTGCGGCCTGTGCAGCCGGCTGCGCCGCGGCATCCTGTACCGGGTGGCCGACGAACTGGGCGCCACCAAGATCGCGCTGGGCCACCACCGCGACGACATCCTGCAGACGATGCTGCTCAACATGTTCTTCGGCGGCAAGCTCAAGAGCATGCCGCCCAAGCTGGTGAGCGACGACGGCCGCCATGTGGTGATCCGCCCGATGGCCTATGTGACCGAAAAGGATCTGGTGCGCTGGGCCGCGCACCGCGCGTTCCCGATCATTCCCTGCAACCTGTGCGGCAGCCAGACCAACCTGCAGCGGGTGCAGGTGGGCGAGATGCTGCGCGAATGGGAAAAGAAGTTTCCCGGCCGCATCGAGAACATGTTCACCGCGCTGCAGAACGTGGTTCCCTCACACCTGCTGGATGGAACCCTGCACGACTTCAAGGGTCTCAAACCTACAGGCGTGGCGAGCGACGATGGCGATAAAGCATTCGATACCGAAAGCTTTCCCGCCCCGCAGCCCGCAGGGCTCAACATCGTGGCGTTCTGATCGCCACTCTCCGGAGACAGGCCATGAAACGTATCGCCACTTTATTTATCGTCGCCGCCGCTGCCGCGCTGGCCGGCTGCTCGACTACCCGCCTGGTCGACAGCAACGTGCAGTCCTTCTCGACCCTGCCCGCGATTCCCTCGGGCGCCACCTACCGCTTCGAGCGCCTGCCGTCGCAACAGACGATGCCGGTGCAGCAGAACATGCTGGAGGCGGTGGCGCAGCAGTCGCTCGAGCGGGTCGGGCTCAAGCATGACGAAAGCAGCGCCACCTATACGGTGCAGGTGGGTCTGCAGGCGCAGCGCCGGGTCGAATACGACCCGTTCGGACCGGGTTTCGGCCCGTTCGGAGGTTTCGGCGGATTCGGCGGCTATGGCTACGGGCCGGGCCGGCGGGGCGGCTTCTACGGCGGCGGTTTCTACGGCTATCCGTACGGCCGCTTCCCGGACCGGGTGATCTACGCCCAGCAGGTGGGCCTGACCCTGCGCGAGAACGCGTCCGGCCGCATCGTCTACGAAACCCATGCGGCCCACGACAGCCTCTATCCCGCCGATACCCAGGTGCTGACCGTCATGCTGGATTCCGCGCTGTTCGGCTTCCCGAATGCGCCGGTCGGCGTGCGGCGGGTGAACGTCGAGATTCCGAAGATCAGCACCCGCTAGTCGCGCGATGCCGCGATAGCCGCACGCCTTCGGCGACGAGCAGGCGCGGCGGTGGCGGCGCTGGCGGGAAAGCGCCTGCTATCCTCGTCAGCCATTTTCTGCGCCCTGTCGGGCCCCGCCATGGACGCCACCCGCATCATTGCCCTTCGCCACGGCGAAACCGCCTGGAACGTCGACACCCGCATCCAGGGCCAGCTCGACATACCGCTCAACGACACCGGCGAATGGCAGGCGCGCCAATTGGGGCGGGTGTTGGCGAGCGAGCCGATCGCCGCCGTCTACGCCAGCGACCTCCAGCGCGCCCACCGCACCGCCGAGCATGTCGCCGAGGCGATCGGCGGCATCGCGGTGCAGCCGGTCGTCGGCCTGCGCGAGCGCGGTTTCGGCCGCTTCGAGGGCCTGACCTTCCACGACATCGAATCGACCCTGCCGGACCAGGCGCACCAATGGCGCACCCGGGTGCCGGGTTTCGCGCCGGAGGGCGGGGAATCGCTGCTGGTGTTTCGGGACCGGGTGCTAGACACGCTCGATGCGCTGGCGGCGCGCCACCCCGGCGAACAGATCGTGCTGGTGGCCCACGGCGGGGTGATGGATGTGCTCTACCGCGCCGCCACCGGCCAGGAACTGCAGGCGCCGCGCACCTGGAAAACCGGCAACGCCGCCATCAACCGCCTGCTGTGGACACCCGAGGGCGTCACCCTGGTCGGCTGGGCCGACGATGCGCACCTGGACACCGGCACCCGCGACGACGCCACCGCCTGAGGGCGCGCTCGCTCAGTCGCCGAACAGGCCGCCCGCGGCCTGCGGCGGCGCCACCCCCAGATGCCGGTAGGCCGCCAGCGTGGCGACCCGGCCGCGGGTGGTGCGCTGCAGATAGCCCTGCTGGATCAGATAGGGCTCGATCACGTCCTCGATCGTGCCCGCCTCCTCGCCGATCGAGGCGGCGATGTTGTCCAGCCCCACCGGCCCGCCGTCGAAGCGGTGGATCAGCGCCTCGAGCAGCTTGCGGTCCATCACGTCGAAGCCTTGCGGATCGACGTCGAGCATCTTCAGCGCCCGGTCGGCGATGTCCTTGGTGATGCGGCCGTCGCCCTTCACGTCGGCATAGTCGCGTACCCGGCGCAGCAGGCGGTTGGAGATGCGCGGCGTGCCGCGCGAGCGGCGGGCGATCTCGAAGCCGCCCTCGTCGTCCATCGGCACGTTGAGCAGCCCGGCGCTGCGCCGGACGATGCGGGCCAGTTCCTCGGCGGTATAGAACTCCAGCCGCGCGACGATGCCGAAACGGTCGCGCAGCGGGTTGGTGAGCATGCCGGCGCGGGTGGTGGCGCCCACCAGGGTGAAGGGCTGCAGGTCGAGCTTGATGCTGCGAGCGGCCGGGCCCTCGCCGATCATGATATCGATCTGGTAGTCCTCCAGCGCCGGGTAGAGGATTTCCTCCACCACCGGGCTCAGGCGGTGGATCTCGTCGATGAACAGCACGTCGTTCTTCTCGAGATTGGTCAGCAGCGCCGCCAGGTCCTTGGGTTTCTCCAGCACCGGGCCGCTGGTCTGGCGCAAATTGACGCCGAGCTCGGCGGCGATGATGTGGCTGAGCGTGGTCTTGCCGAGGCCGGGCGGGCCGAACAGCAGCACATGGTCGAGCGCCTCGCCGCGCTTGCGGGCCGCGCCGATGAAGATCTCCATCTGCTCGCGCGCCTTCACCTGGCCGATGTATTCGTCGAGCAGCTTGGGCCGCAGCGCGCGCTCGATGGCCTCTTCCTGCGGCGACGCCGGTGCGGCGGAAACCACCCGGGCGGGCGCGGGCGAAGGAGCGAAATCGTCGGTGTGGATGGTCATCTGGCGGGGGGTGGCGCGGGGTGCCGTTCGATTGTGCCTAATGCGGCCTTCCGCGGCCGGTGCCGGTGCATAGCCACATGCTGCGACAGGCGTCGCGGCGCCAGCGGGCAGAATCCGTGCCATGAAAGAGCCGACGTGAGCAACCCCCTCAGCGATGCCGCCGCCCGCGCGCTGCGCGAGACCATCCTGCTGGTGGCCCGCGTGTTCACCCGGGTCACCGCCCGGCGCCCGCCGGGCGAGCCGCGCGCCGAGCAGACCCTTTACTACGCCAACCACGGCAGCCACGGCGATTTCGTGCTGCTGTGGTCGACCCTGCCGCCCCGCCTGCGCGGCAACACCCGGCCGGTGGCGGGCCGCGACTACTGGCTGGCCACGCCCCTGCGGCGCTTCGTCGGCGAGAAGGTGTTCTGCGCGGTGATGATCCGGCGCGACGCCTCGCAGCCGGGGCCGTCGCCGGTCGACCAGCTGGTCGAGGTGCTGCGCGAGGGCAGCTCGCTCATCTTCTTTCCGGAGGGCACCCGCAACACCGGCGACGCGGTGCTGCAGCCGTTTCGCAGCGGCCTGTTCCATATCGCCACCGCCTGCCCCACGGTGCGAATGGTGCCGGTGTGGATCGACGGCATCCGCGATGTGCTGCCCAAGGGCGCCTGGCTGCCGGTGCCGCGCCAATGCACGCTGTACTACGGGCCGGCCGTGCGGCTGCGCGAGGGCGAGGAGAAGGACGCGTTCATCGAGCGGACCCGGCAGGCGCTGCTCGATCTGCGCCCGGCCCCGCTGTGACGCTCGACCCGTAACGCACCGGCGGCTAGCGCCCGGCGGACTCCTCGTCCATCTTGCGCAGGTAGTCTTTCTTGGCGCTCTGCAGGTGGTCGACGCACAGTTGCGCCAGCGCCCAGCTGTCGGTGCCCTTGAGCAACTGGATGATCATGAAGTGGTCTTTTTCGGACGCCAGCGCATGCTCGTAGTCGGCCGTCTTCTTGGCCCGCACCGGCAGGCTCAGCCACATGTAGTACTTGATGGATTCGACCAGGTAGGGATTGCCGGAGGCACCGAACATGGTCACGTGGAAGGCGTCGTTGGCCTCGTGCACGCCACCGAAATTGCCGTCGCGCAGATGGCGCCGGTAGTCTTCGTGCAGGGCCTCCAGCTTCTGGATGACGTCGGCCGGCGCCGGCAGCGGAATACGCAGCGCCGCCTGTCGCTGCAGCAGTTCGCGAACCTCGTAGATCTGCCCCACCTCGCGGGGCGTCAGCGACCGTACCGCGACGCCCTTGTTCTTCTCGCGCACCACGATGCCGGTGCGTTCCAGTTCAACGAAAGCCTGCCGCACGAAATGCCGGGTGACGTTGAAGCGCGCGATCAGCGTGTCTTCGGTCAGCCGGGTGCCGGGCGCCAGCCGGCCGAAGATGATGTCCTCGCCCAGCACCCGCGCGATTTCCGCCGGGTCCGCGGCCGAAGCGACACGCACGTCGGGATGGTCGACCGTGTCAGCCGCGGGCATAGATCTGCTCGACCAGCCCGAGGGTGAGCAGGTTGTCTTCGGGCGAGGTTTCGAAAGCCCCGCCGTCGCGCAGGCGATCCACGAAATGGGCGATCGAACCCGCGTAGGAGTCGAGATAACAGGTCGGCATGTCGTATCGTAGCTCGCGCGATTCCGGTGCCAGGCAACGCAAGGTATCGCCTTCGAGCTCGATGGTTCCCCGCGTGCCGACGAGCGTCAGCCGGTCGTTCTGCGTCGGCGCGCGGCCGTGCACCGACAGGTTGGCCATCAGCGCGACGGGCGCCCCGCCGGTGGTCTCGAAACTCATGAAAGCCCGGTCTTCCCCCGCCATCGCGGGGCTCGCGTGGCCCAGCCGCGCATGCTTCAGCGCCAGCTCCCCCAGCAGATAACGCAGCGTGTCGATATGGTGGATCAGGATCTCCATCACCAGCGCCCGGTCCAGCGTGGCGATGAAGGGCTGGCGCTCCAGCGCCGGCAAGCGGCCGTCGGCGTCGGGCACCAGTCCGGAGGTGAACAGGGTCATCTGCGCCTGCACCACCTCGCCGATGGCACCTTGCGACAACCAGGACGCCAGGTCGCGGTAATACGGCCGGAAACGCCAGTTCTCATGCACCATGAGCCGACCGGCGGACCGGGTTTCCTGCACCTCCCGCACCAGCGCGGCCGCCTCGTCGAAAGTGGGCGCCAGCGGTTTCTGGCACAGCACGGCCAGCCCGCACGCCGCCGCCAGCCGCACGATGCCGGCATGGAATTCGCGCGGTGCGGCCACGTCGACGGCGTCGAGCGCCATCGACACGAGCATGTCTTCCACCCGTGCGAACACCTGGCCGATACCGAATTCCGCCGCCCGGGCCCGCGCCCGGTCGAGGTCGGGATCGGCGATGGCCACCACCTCGGCGCGGCCGGCCAGCCGCTGCCAACCGGCCAGGTGAAATTGCGTCACCCACCCGGCCCCCACCACGCCGACACGCAAGGGCGCAGGGGCAGCGGCGGAAATCACGACACCGCCACCGGCGAGACATCGTTCGCCGGGATGGCTTTCTCGGTGACCGCGTCGAACAGATACAACACCTCCGGCCGCACCTGCAGGCCGACACGGTCGCCGATGGCGGCGGTGGCGCCACGGTGCAGCCGCGCGGTGAGTTCGCCCGCATCACCGTCCAAGCCCACCATCAACAGCGTTTCGGCGCCCAGCGGCTCCACGGCCAGCACCGTGCCCGCGAGTTGCGCCGTGCCGTCGGCGGGGCCGGCCAGCAGGAACTCTTCGGGACGGATGCCGACCAGCACGTCGGCGTCGAGCGGCAGGTCGATGCCGTGCCAGCGAGACAACGGCAGCGACCGGTCGCCCAGCCGGGCGAAGCGCGAGCCGCTCTGCTGCACCACGCGACCGCGCAGGATGTTCATCGGCGGATTGCCCAGGAACCGCGCCACGAAGGCGTCGGCCGGCGCGCGGTACACATCCAGCGGGCGGCCGATCTGCGCCACCCGGCCCTTGTTCATGACGCAGATGCGCTGCCCCATGGTCATCGCCTCGACCTGGTCGTGGGTCACGTAGATCATGGTGGCGTCGAGCCGGCGGTGCAGCCGCACCAGTTCGTTGCGGGTGTTCACCCGCAGGGCGGCGTCGAGGTTGGACAACGGCTCGTCGAACAGGAAGACCCGGGGCTCCCGCACGATGGCCCGGCCCAGCGCCACCCGCTGGCGCTGGCCGCCGGACAGTGCGAAGGGCTTGCGCTGCAGCAGTTCGTCGAGCCCCAGGATGGCCGATGCGGCCTTGACCCGGGTGGCGATCTCGCCGGCGTCGACCTTGCGCCGCTTGAGCCCGAACGACAGGTTGTCGGCCACCGTCATGTGCGGGTAGAGCGCGTACGACTGGAACACCATGGCGATGACGCGGTCCTTCGCCGGCACGTCGTTGACCTTGCGGGAGTCGATGGCCAGCGTGCCTTCGCTGATGGATTCCAGCCCGGCGATCATGCGCAGCGTGGTCGACTTGCCGCAGCCCGACGGACCCAGCAGCACCATGAATTCGCCGTCGTTCACCGAGAACGAGACGTCGTCCACGGCCGGCCTGGGCGTGCCCTGGTAGCGTTTGAAGATGTGTTGGAGATGGACAGCGGCCACGGGGTCGATCCGGTTGGTGATGGTTGAAGAAACGTCGGCTGCGGCGCGCTACTTGACCGCGCCGGCCGTCATGCCCTGGATGAGTTTTTCGGAGAAGAACGCATACAGCACCACCACCGGGATCACCGCGATCATCATCCCGGTGGCGATCATGCCGATGTCCTGGAAGTAGTCGCCCATGAAGGCGCGGATGCCGATCGGCAGGGTGCGCAGGCCCTGGTCGCTGAGCAGCACCACCGCGAACAGGAACTCGTTCCACAGCTGGATGAAGTTCAGGATGACGGTGGTGGCGATGGCCGGCATGCCCACCGGCAGCACGATGCGCCAGAAGATCTGGAAGTCCGAGTAGCCGTCCATCTTGGCGGCGTCGAAGAGGTCCTGCGGAATGCGCGCGAAGAAGCCTTCCAGCAAATAGACGGTGAGCGGCAACTGCAGGCTCACGTACACCAGCGTCAGGCCCAGCCGGGTGTTGTAGAGGTTGTATTCGACCAGCACCTGGAACAGCGAGATCAGGATGATCTGCGGCGGGAAGACGATGGAGCTGAACAGGATGAAATACACCAGCCGGTTGCCGCGAAAGTTGAAGCGCGCCAGGCAGTGGGCCGCCGCCGCACCCAGCAGGGTGACGATGGCCACCGAGCTGACCACCACCGTCGCGCTGTTCCAGAAATACTG
>JAKONS010000256.1 GCA_022701845.1 Burkholderiaceae bacterium | reverse complement strand
ATCGAAAGGGTCGTGCCGTGATCACGCTCGCCTTGTCCAAGGGCCGCATCTTCGAGGAAACATTGCCGCTGCTGGCGGCCGCCGGCATCGAGGTGCTGGAAGACCCGGAGAAGTCGCGCAAGCTGATCCTGCCGACGCGCAATCCGGAGGTGCGGGTGGTGCTGGTGCGCGCCAGCGACGTGCCGACCTATGTCGAGTACGGCGGTGCGGACCTGGGTGTCACCGGTCTCGACACCCTGCTCGAACACAACATGGAGCACCCCGGCGGCGCCTCCCTGGTGCAGCCGCTCGACCTGCGCATCGCCAAGTGCCGGGTGAGCGTGGCGGTGCGCAGCGACTTCGACTACGCCACCGCGGTGCGCCAGGGCGGACGCCTGAAGGTGGCCACCAAATACGTCGGCATCGCCCGCGAGTTCTTCGCGGCCAAGGGCGTGCACGTCGATCTGATCAAGCTCTACGGCAGCATGGAACTGGCGCCGCTGACCGGCCTGGCCGATGCCATCGTCGATCTGGTGTCGACCGGCAATACGCTGAAGGCCAACCACCTGATCGAGGTGGAACGCATCATGGACATCAGTTCCCGGCTGGTGGTCAACCCGGCGGCGCTGAAGCTCAAGCGCGAGCCGATCCGCCGCATCGTCGATTCCTTCGCTTCCGCCATCCGCACCGCATAGAAAACCCAGTACCGCCATGGATCTCCAAGCCCGACCCGCCCGCCTGTCCTGTGCCGACGCCGATTTCGAGCGTGCATTCCAGGCCCGGCTGCACTGGTCGGCCGATACCGATGCCGCCATCGAGGGCCGGGTGGCGGAAATCCTGGCCGATGTGAAGTCGCGCGGCGACGCGGCGGTGCTCGAATACACCGCGCGTTTCGACGGCCTGGACGCCGCCGACATGGGCGCGCTGGAGATCACCCAGGCCGAACTGAAGGCGGCGTTCGATTCGCTTCCCGATGCGCAACGCCACGCTCTGCAGACCGCGGCGGCGCGGGTGCGCACCTACCATGAGGCGCAGAAGAAGGCCTCCGGTGAGAGCTGGAGCTACCGCGACGCCGACGGCTCGCTGCTGGGCCAGAAGGTGACGCCGCTCGACCGGGTCGGCATCTATGTGCCGGGCGGCAAGGCGGCCTATCCGTCGTCGGTGCTGATGAACGCGCTGCCGGCGCATGTGGCCGGTGTCGGCGAGATCATCATGGTGGTGCCCACGCCCCGGGGCGAGCGCAACCCGCTGGTGCTGGCGGCAGCCCATGTGGCCGGCGTCAGCCGGGCTTTCACCATCGGCGGCGCGCAGGCGGTGGCGGCACTGGCCTACGGCACGGCGACGGTGCCGGCGGTCGACAAGATCACCGGCCCGGGCAACGCCTACGTGGCGGCGGCCAAGCGGCGTGTCTTCGGCACGGTGGGCATCGACATGATCGCCGGCCCGAGCGAAATCCTGGTGCTGGCCGACGGCAGCACGCCGCCCGACTGGGTGGCGATGGACCTGTTCAGCCAGGCCGAGCACGACGAGCTGGCGCAAAGCATCCTGCTGTGCCCGGATGCCGCCTATATCGACGCGGTGCAGGAGGCGATTGACCGCCTGCTGCCCGAGATGCCGCGCGCCGAGATCATCGCCAAGAGCCTCAACGGCCGCGGCGCGCTGATCCTCACCCGCAGCATGGAAGAGGCCTGCGCCATCAGCAACCGCATCGCACCGGAGCATCTGGAAATCTCCAGCGACGATCCACATCGCTGGGAACCCGCGCTGCGTCATGCCGGCGCGATCTTCCTCGGCGCCTACACCAGCGAAAGCCTGGGCGATTACTGCGCAGGTCCCAACCACGTGCTGCCTACCAGCGGCACCGCGCGCTTCTCCAGTCCGCTCGGCGTGTACGACTTCCAGAAGCGCAGCAGCATCATCGAGGTGAGCCAGCTGGGCGCCCAGTCGCTGGGCGGCATCGCGGCCACCCTGGCCTACGGCGAAGGCCTGCAGGCCCACGCCCGCGCCGCCGAGATGCGACTGAGCCCACCCGGCGCGCCATGAGCGGCGCATCCGACAGCGCCCTGGCGCGCATCCGGCAGGACATCCGCGGGCTGCACGCCTATGCGGTGCAGGACTCGGCCGGGCTCACCAAGCTCGACGCGATGGAAAACCCGTTTCCGTTGCCCGCCGCGCTGCAGTTCGCATTGGGTCAGCGCCTCGGCGCCGTCGCCCTCAACCGCTACCCCGGCGCCCGCGTCGCCGATCTGCGCCAGGCCCTCGTCGCCCACACCAACCTGCCCGCCGGCTGGTCACTGATGCTGGGCAACGGCTCCGACGAACTGATTTCGCTCATCACCCTGGCCTGCGACATGCCTGGCGCCGCCATCCTGGCGCCCGAGCCGGGCTTCGTGATGTACGCGTTCAGCGCGCGGCTGCAGGGCCTGCGTTTCATTGGCGTGCCGCTGCGGCCCGACGATTTCGGGCTGGATGTCGAGGCGATGTGCGCCGCGATCGCGGCCGAGCGCCCGGCGGTGGTGTATCTGGCCTGGCCGAACAATCCCACCGCCGGCCTCTGGGCCGATGCCGACATGGAGCGCGTCATCGCTGCGGTGGCCGAGGCCGGCGGCATCGCGGTGATCGACGAGGCTTACCAGCCCTTCGCCGGGCGTAGCTGGCTCGACATCGTCCGCGCCCGGCCCGAGGCACACGACCATGTGCTGCTGCTGCGCACATTGAGCAAATTCGGCCTGGCGGGCGTACGCCTGGGCTACCTGGCCGGCCCCGCGGCGCTGGTGGCCGAGATCGACAAGCTGCGTCCGCCCTACAACATCAGCAGCCTGAACGCCGAGTGCGGCCTGTTCGCGCTCGAACATGCCGAGGTGTTCGCGGCGCAGGCACGGGAGATCGTGGCCGAACGTGGGCGCCTGCTGTCGGCGCTGGCTGCCATGCCCGGCGCACGGGCCTGGCCGAGCGACGCCAACATGGTGCTGGTGCGGGTGGCGGCCGACGCCGACGGCGCCGGGCGGGTCTTCGCCGCGCTGCGGGATGCCGGCCTGCTGGTCAAGAACGTTTCTACAATGCACCCGTCGCTCGCCGGCTGTCTGCGCCTGACCGTCGGCACCGCCGACGAGAATGCGCGCCTGATTTCCGCGCTGGCCGCCACCCTGTCCACCACGCCATGACCACCGCCCTTTCCGTCAACGCCGTTGCCGACCGCACCGCCGAAGTCACCCGCAATACCGCCGAGACCCGCATCTCGGTCGGCATCAACCTGGACGGCACCGGCAAGGCGAGCCTCGCCACCGGCATCGGTTTCTTCGACCACATGCTCGACCAGATCGCCCGCCACGGGCTGATCGACCTCGACATCCGCTGCGAAGGCGACCTGCACATCGACGGCCACCACACGGTCGAGGACGTCGGCATCACCCTCGGCCAGGCCTTCGCGGTGGCGGTGGGCGACAAGCGCGG
>JAKONS010000255.1 GCA_022701845.1 Burkholderiaceae bacterium | reverse complement strand
GCACCGGCACCTGGTCGCCGCGGGCGCGCAGCGCCTTCAGCACCTCGATGCCGTCGCGCCGGGGCAGGCCCAGGTCGAGCAGCACGCCGTCGTAGCGCTCGCTGCGCAGCGCCGTGTCGGCCATGTCACCGTCGCGCACCCAGTCCACCGCATAGCGCTCGGCCCGCAGCAGGTCGAGTACCGCCTCGCCGATCATGGCGTCGTCCTCAACCAGCAGGATGCGCATGGCGATGCCTTCCTGTGCTGCGCGCGTGGTGGAGTGGCGCTTCGGCGGCAATGCTGCCGGGCGCCGGTGAATCCCCGGAGGATGGATGGACGGCATTCATGAGCCGCCCATCGTGCGCCACCACGCTTAAAAGACGCTTAGGCCAGTCGGGCGCGGTGCCGCGCGATCTGCTGGCGCACCTGCGCCGGCGCGGTGCCGCCGAGGGTGGAACGCGCCTCCAGCGAGCCCCGCAGCGACAGCACTGCATAGACATCGTTGTCGATCTGCGGATGGAACTCCTGCAGCACCGCCAGCGGCAGCTCCGACAGGTCGACCCGGTGCGCGATCGCCGCCTTGACCGCATGCGCGACGGTTTCGTGCGCGTCGCGAAACGGCAGGCCCTTCTTGACCAGGTAGTCGGCCAGGTCGGTGGCGGTGGCGTAGCCGCGCAGCGCCGCCTTTTCCATCGCCTCGGGCTTGACGGTGATGCCGCCGACCATCTCCGCGAAGATGCGCAGCGTGTCCTTCAGGGTGTCGACCGTGTCGAACAGCGGCTCCTTGTCTTCCTGGTTGTCCTTGTTGTAGGCCAGCGGCTGGCCCTTCATCAAGGTGATCAGGCCCATCAGATGGCCCACCACCCGGCCGGTCTTGCCGCGGGCCAGTTCGGGAACGTCGGGGTTTTTCTTCTGCGGCATGATCGACGAGCCGGTGCAGAAACGGTCGGCGATGTCGATGAAACCGAAGCTCTGGCTCATCCACAGGATCAGTTCTTCCGAGAAGCGGCTGATGTGCACCATGGCCAGCGACGCGGCGGCGGTGAACTCGATGGCGAAATCGCGGTCGCTCACCGCATCCAGGCTGTTCTGGCAGACCTGCGGTTCGCCGGCGGCGTCCACCATGCCGAGCGTGCGCGCCACCCGCTCCCGGTCGAGCGGATAGCTGGTGCCGGCCAGCGCCGCAGCACCCAGCGGCAGGCGGTTGACGCGGCGGCGCACGTCGAGCAGGCGTTCCGCGTCGCGGGCGAACATCTCCACATAGGCCAGCATGTGGTGGCCGAACGCCACCGGCTGCGCCACCTGCAGATGGGTGAAGCCGGGCAGGATGACGTCGGCATTGCGCTCGGCGATGTCCACCAGCGCCTGCTGCAGGTCGACCAGCAGGCCGCCGATCAGGTCGATCTCGCCGCGCAGCCACAGGCGCACGTCGGTGGCCACCTGGTCGTTGCGGCTGCGGCCGGTGTGCAGCCGCTTGCCGGCATCGCCGACCAGCTGGGTCAGGCGGGCCTCGATGTTCAGGTGGACGTCTTCCAGGTCGAGCTTCCACTCGAAGCCGCCGTCGGAGATCTCCTGGGTGATCTGCGCCATGCCGCGCTGGATGGAGGCGTGGTCGTCCGCGCCGATGATGCCCTGCGCGGCGAGCATCTCGGCATGCGCCAGGCTGCCGGCGATATCGGCCTGCCACAGCCGCTTGTCGAAAAACACGCTGGCGGTATAGCGTTTGACCAGATCGCTCATCGGCTCCGAAAAAAGAGCGGACCAGGCTTCGGACTTCTTGTCGAACTGGTTGATTTGGGCTGGCGCGGAAGAGGGCATCGGATAAGGTCTGTGAAACGCAACCGCGCATTTTATCGGCACCCTCTCCCGCCGACCGCGCCTGTTTTCCACCCCTGAAAAGCACCACGCTCCCAAGCATGCCGTTGAATATCCTGATCGTCGACGACGACTCCCTCGCCCGCCAGCGTATGCGCGATCTGCTGGCCCGCTGCAGTGCCGGCCTGTGCGGAGCCGTCGAGGAAGCCGCCGATGCGGCACGCGCTGCCGGCCTGATGCGGCATCGGCGCTTCGACCTGCTGCTGCTCGATGTGCAGATGCCCGGCGAAAGCGGCCTGGCGCTGGCGTCTTCCCTGCGCTGGCTGCCGCAGCCGCCGGCGATCGTTTTCGTCACCGGCCATGCGGAGCACGCCCTGGACGCGTTCGAGGCCGACGCCATCGACTACCTCACCAAACCGGTGCGGCCCGAGCGGCTCGAGCGCGCCCTGACCAAGGCGATCGCCAAACAACCCACCGTGTCGGAACCGCAGGAAGAAGACGACAACGGCCTGTTCATCGTGCACCGCGGCCATGCCCGGGTGCTGCGGATGGCCGACATCCTGTATCTGCGCGCCGAGCACAAGCGCATCACCGCGGTCACGCCGCGCGGCAACTTCACCCTCGACGGCTCGCTGGTCGACCTGGAGACGCGGCATGCGGCGCATCTGGTGCGGGTGCATCGCCACACCCTGGTCGCAGCGCATGCGATCAGCGCGATCCGACGCATCGACGACAGCGACCTCGACACGCCTGCCTGGGTGCT
>JAKONS010000245.1 GCA_022701845.1 Burkholderiaceae bacterium | reverse complement strand
AGCGTCTGGCCGAAGCGCACGAACTGATCATCGTCGGTGCGCGCGAAGCGGCCGACAAGGTCAACGATGTCGGCGATCCGGGCAGCAACGACGTCTTCGTGAGCAACATCCTGCGCACCAACGAACTTCAGGTCTGGTTCCTGACCGAACACCTGGTCGCGGCTTCGCCTACCCGTTCCTGATCTGCCTCGTCGGCAGCCAGCAAAAAAGCCGCCGGATCGCGAAGATCCGGCGGCTTTTTTCGTTCGCCGACGGTCAGGTCGCCATGCTCAGATGCTCGAACAGGATGGTGCAGCCGATGGCGATCAGCAACAGGCCGCCGACGATCTCCGCGCGCTTGCCGGCCACTGCACCCAACACCCGGCCCACCATCACCCCCAGCGTCACCATGACGAACGTGGCGCATCCGATGGAAGCCGCCACCGGCACGATCGGCACGTCGATGAACGCCAGCCCGACACCGACGGCCATCGCGTCGATGCTGGTGGCGAAGCCGGTCAGCGCCAGCACCCAGAACGAATGCCGGCTGGGCCGTTCGTCCGCTTCGCGGTCGGGTGCACCGAAGCCGGCCATCACCATGCGTGCGCCCAGGATGGCCAGCAGCACGAACGCGATCCAGTGGTCCCAACGCTTCACATAGCTGGCTGCGGCCAGGCCCAACGCCCAGCCCACCAAGGGGGTGATCGCCTCGATCACCCCGAAGATCAGTCCGGTCCGCAGCGCCTCGCTCCAGCGGGGTTTTTGCAGTTCGGTGCCCTTGCCGACGGCAGCGGCGAACGCGTCGGTCGACATCGCCAGGGCGAGTACCGCGGTAGAAATGAAATTCATCGGAGAACGGACTTTTCGACGGCCGGGCGAGAGCGCATGGGGCACATCACCACCGCCCGACCTGAAGATCGTGTGCTGACGCGCCCATGGTCTCGCCAATCCGTACCTGTCGTACGGGCCGCACGCGCCACGGGATGTTGTTCGAACATCACCGAGTATGTTGACGCGAGCGCTTGGTCGCATGTCGCGACAAGCCGGCTACTCCCCAAGGGAAGGCCGGATTCTAGCCGGGCGTTTCGCGTCGCAGCCCCCGCCACCGCCCGCCCCTGCGGCGGTGGGGCCTCATGCCTTACCCTTGCCGGGTTCGATCAACGGCCAGCGCCCAACGCATGAAATTCAAAGTCCAGTTGCGCATGCGCATCTACCGCGACGAAGGCATCGCCATCGGGCCCGGCAAGATCGCGTTGCTCGAGGCCATCGCCGACACCGGCTCCATCTCGGCGGCCGCGCGGCAACTCGACATGTCGTACCGGCGGGCCTGGGTGCTGGTCGACGAGATGAACCGTGCGCTGAAATCGCCTGCGGTCAGCACGGCCGCCGGGGGCTCCCACGGCGGCGGCACCGCGTTGTCGCCGGTCGGCGAAACCCTGGTGCGGCACTACCGCGCCGCCGAAAACGCTTCGCGGCTCGCCGCGGCGAGCGATATCGCCGCCATGACACGGCTCCTCGCCGACTAGCCCGTTCCATCCCGCGACCCGGTCGCCTTCCGAAAAGGCTATGACACAATCGTCGTATTCCCATGAACACGACGATTGGCCTGATCTCCACCGCGGATTGGCACCCCCTGCTGCTTTCGCTGAAGGTCGCCGCGGTCGCGACGGCCGCCGCGTTGCTGCTCGGCATCGCCCTCGGATGGGTCTTCGCGCGCAAGCCATTTCCCGGGAGCGGGGTGGTCGAAGCCGTCTGCATGCTGCCGCTGGTGCTGCCGCCCACCGTCATCGGGTACGGCATCCTGATGCTGGCCGGCCGTCGCAGCCCGCTCGGGGCCTGGCTGCGCGAACACTTCGACTACACCATCATCTTCAGCTGGCACGGTGCGGTGGTGGCGTCCGCGGTCGTGGCGCTGCCCCTGGTGTTGAAATCAGCCAGCGCGGCCTTCGCCGGCGTCGACCGTTCGCTGGAAGCGGCAGCCAGTACGCTACGCCAGTCGCCCTGGTCGGTGTTTGTGCGGGTGACGCTTCCTCTGGCATGGCCGGGCATCCTGGCCGGCACCCTGCTGGCCTTCGCACGCGCCATGGGCGAGTTCGGCGCATCGCTGATGGTGGCCGGATCCATCCCGGGCCAGACCCAGACGTTATCGATGGCCATATACGACGAGGTGCAGGCGGGGCATGACGACATGGCGCTGCTGCTGGTGCTCGTCACATCGGTCATCTCGGTTGTCGTGCTGGTGGCGTCCAACCGTTTTTTCTCGTTGCGGTGACTGCCACGCGCGCTCGGCTATCGGACGTCGGTTTCCGTACCCATACTTTTTCGGACATCTGCCATGCACACCGCCTGCCCTATCGCTTCTGCCGCTAACAGCGGTTCGTGGCGCGCCTGTGGCAGCGTCGGTGAGAGCACGATGACGCGGCTAAGCGACTCGGACCCGATCGACGCTGACAGCTTCAGCAACGCCATCATCCGCCGCGTGGGTGGTGCGAAAGCGCTGGTCGACTCGCCTGGTGCAGCCGTCGAGGAAATCGCGATCGGGAAGGTCCTTCCAACGCGGGTGCGTGGAGGCATCTTGGAGAAGCCTGAGAAAGTGGGTTTGCGGCAAGTCGTGAGGCCGAGTGAACACACAGGGGTACGCAGCCCCATGTCCAGCATCGCAGTCAATGAACAGCAAAGATCGGCTCGCGATTTCATCCGCTTTCTCCTTGGCATCGAGACACAGGCCCCCTCCGACCATTTCAGCTTAGGCCAGCCATGATCGACGTCGATCTGCGCCTGCACAT
>JAKONS010000239.1 GCA_022701845.1 Burkholderiaceae bacterium | reverse complement strand
CGCAGATCGGCTTCCAGGCCACGGTGCATGTGCGCAACCGCATGGTCCAGGCCTACACCGACATCATGAACATGCAGGTTTAGGCTCGCCCCCAGGCTCGCTCACTGCGTGTAGCCGCCTCCCCCCTGCCGGGGGCGACACTGGCGAACCGGCAAAGCCGGTCCACGGTGTCCCACAACGACAAAAGCGCCGACTGCGTCGGCGCTTTTTTCCATGGAGCGCGGGGTCGTGCGCGATCAGTGCATAACGTGGGGTTGGCCAGCCATCAGGTTGTCGAACTTTTCGAGCCAGGGCTCGGCCAGGTTGCGGATCTGGGCGTCGTTGCGCAGGATGCGCTGCATGATCTTGATCTTCTCGGTGCGGTGCTCCGGCGGCAGATCCTCGGTCTGGGCGCGGAAGTGCAGCTGCTCGATCAGCACCGCGCAGGCGCCTTCGTAGCGCACCACTTCTTCCCAGTCGCGGGCCTTGGCGGCATCCAGCATCTTGCGGCTGCTGTCCTCGATCGCCTTGTAGTAGTCGATCAGCATTTCGCGCATTTCCGGCATGTCAGGCTCCCATGGCGGCCAGGGGGCGCACCTGCTGCGCCTCGCCGGCGATGGCGCGCCAGCTCTCGGCGACCGGTGCCAGCAGGTCGATCACCTCGACCAGCGGCGCGTCGTCGTTGCGCAGGTTGGCCACGGTGAGGCGGCGCACGCAGTAGTCGTACAGGGTGCCGAGGTTGCTGGCGAGCTCGCCGCCCTGCGCCGGGTTCAGGCCCAGCTTCAGGCCTTCCTCGATGTAGCGCACCGCCAGGCCGATATGGGTGCCCTTGGCGGCGGCGTCGCCCTGCGACAGGCTGGCGCGGGCGGCGCGCAGCGACTGCAGGGTGCGTTCGAACAGGAGATTGATCAGCTGGTACGGGCTGGCGCCATCGACGCTGGCTTTGCGATAACTGGAGGCGGCGCGGGCGCTTGCGGGCGAGAACATGGTTGTTTCCTCGATCTGTTGCTCTTGTAGTCTTTATCGGATTCGCACCGGGAAAATGAAGCGCCGTTACCGATTAGTTTTCATGCGCTGGCGCGGACTTGGCCGCGTCTGCTCGCTCAACTGCTGCTCTTGCTCCAGGCCGCCACCTGCTGGGTCACATAGCTGTTGAGCGCGGTGAGCGAGGCCATCTGGGTGTCGAGCGCGGTGTACTGGGCGTTGAGCCGTTTCTCCACCGCCGCGGCCCGGGCGTTCACCTTGTCCTGCTCGGTCTGGTTGCGCTTGTCGGCCGCGGTGAGCGCGTCGGCCTTGCTGTTGAAGGTGCCGTCGAACGACAGCATCTGGCTGGTCAGCGCCTTGAGCTTGACGGCGACGCCGTTGGTCGAGGCAGAGCCGCTGTCCTTGGTGGCGAACAGCTTCTTCACGTCGGCGGCACCCGCGGCGGTGCCCATGATCTTGTCGAACTTGGTGGCGTCGATGCTCAGCGCCCCGCCGCGCGCGGCGGTGATGCCGACCGAGGCCAGCGTGTCGTAGAGCCCGGTGCTCTTGGTGGTGCCGCCCAGCACCGAGCGCAGCGTGTTCTGCAGCCCGACCGCGATGGCGTCGCCCTGCAGCACGCCGGCGGTCTTGGTGTCGGCGTCGTATTTCACCGAGGTCGACACCAGGTCGTTGATCGCGTTGTAGGCATCGACGAAGGCCTGCACGTTCTTCTTGGTGGCCGCGGTGTCGGCGGTGATCGACAGCTGCACCGGCGCGGTGGTCACCTTGCTGGCGCTGAAGGTCATGCCCGGCACCGCCTGGGTGAAGGTGCGGTCCGACGAGGTGATCGCCACGCCGTTGATGGTGGCCTTGGTGTCCTGGGCGGTCTGCAGCGGACTGCCGAAATCGACCGAGCCGAGCGGGCCGTCGCCGGTGGCCGACACGCTGAAGGCGCCTGCCGCGCCGGTGGCCGCCGAGCGCAGCACCAGCCGCTGGCCGGTGGCGTCGGTGACCACCGAGGCCACCACGCCGGCCTTGGCCGCGTTGATTTTGGAGGCGATGCCGGCCGGCGTGGTGTCGTCGGTGCTCTTGATCTCCACCGCCACCGATTTGGCGGTGGCGCCGCTGCCGGTGGAGATGGTCAGCGTGCCCGGGCCCATGGTGGTGCCGGCGGCGTAGGCGGTGGCCGAGGCGCTGGTCTGCGACTGCGCCAGCTGCTGCACCTCGAAGGCGTATTCGCCGGCGGTGGCCACGCCGCTCACCGCCGCGTTCACCGCGGTGCTGTCGGAGGAATTCACCGTCATCGCGCCCCAGCCGCTGTCGAGCGTGAGCTTGGAGGCGGCGTCGGCGAAAGTGGAGACCAGCGACTTGATCTGCGAGAAGGTGGTGATCTTGGTCTGGATCCCGGCTTCCTTGGTCTGCAGCGCGGCCAGCGGCTGCTTCTCGAGCGCGACCAGCTGGCTGACGATGGATTTGACATCCAGGCCACTGCCGATACCGACGGAAGAAATGGCTGCCATGACGCGCTCCCGGTCTGTTGGAAAGACCTAAATCCCGCCCGAAAAAACGAAAGGGCGACGAAGGGCGGGAGCCTTCGTCGCCGGGAGAAACGGGCGGGTTGCCCGAATCGCCATGTCGATCAGCGCAGCAGGGACAGCACGCCCTGGGGCAGCTGGTTGGCCTGGGCCACCATCGCGGTGCCGGCCTGCTGCAGGATCTGGCTGCGCGACAGGTTGGCGGTTTCCTTGGCGAAGTCCGCATCCACGATCCGGCCTCGCGAGGCGGAGATGTTCTCGGTCTGCACGTCGATGTTGGCGACGGTGTTCTCGAAGCGGCTCTGCAGGGCGCCGAGGCTGGCTCGGGACGAGTTGACCGAATCGATCGCCTTGTCGATCTTCTTCAGCGCCACCCACGCATCGGCCTGGGTCGAGACCGACACCGTGTCCACGCCCTTGGTGGCGTTGCCGCTGGCCTGGGCCGAGATGGTGGTCACCGAGAAGCCTTCGGAGGCGGTCACGCCGCTGAGCGAGACCGAGGCCGCGGTGCCGCCGGAGGTGAGCGTCGAGGAGCGCATCTGCACCGACTTGCCGTCGTCCGACAGGAAGGCGGTGACGCCGGTGTCGGCGGTCTTCGAGTTGATCGCCGCGATGACCTGGCCGACGCGTTCGCTGGCCGAGGACGCTGCTTCGATCTTGGTGTTGATGGAGATCTTCTTGCCGCCGTCGACCTGGATCGAGATGGTGCCCGAGGCGATCGCCTTGGTGTAGCCGGTAGCACCCGACGAGATCGAGCCGCTGGCCGCGCCGTAGTTCACCGAACCGAGTTCCGAGGCCTTGCTGTTGGCCAGGGCGCCGACGGTGATGTTGTCGCCGGAATTCGCACCCACCTGGAACACCGCGCCGGAGAAGCTGCCGTCGATGATCTTGGTGCCGTTGAAGGTGGTGGTCTTGGCGACGCGGTCGATTTCGTCGGAGAGTTGCGAGACTTCCGATTGCAGGGCCTTGCGGTCGTCGGCGGTGTTGGTGGCGTTGCCCGACTGCACTGCCAGCTCACGCATGCGCTGCAGCATGTCGCCGACCTTGCTCAGCGCGCCTTCAGCGGTCTGCGCCAGGGAGATGCCGTCGTTGGCGTTGCGGGAAGCCACCGTCAGGCCGCGCACCTGGGTGTTCATGCGCTCGGAAATCGCCAGGCCGGCAGCGTCGTCCTTGGCGCTGTTGACCCGCAGGCCGGAGGACAGGCGCTGCATGGAAGTCGCCAGGGACGACTGGGAAACGCTCAGGTTGCGCTGGGCGTTCAGGGAAACGATGTTGGTATTGATCGTAGAGGCCATGTTGAGCTCCTTAACCTTAAAAATCCGGCGAAATTGCCGGTCTTAACGCCCACCCGAGGGCAGGCAGCCAGGACCGGGTTTTCCGGCCAACGACTCCAGAAAGCGGAGCCATTGCACTGGTTTTCGGGTCCGGGTCGGAAAACTTGAGGGCCTGTCGCGAAAAGAATTTTTCGATGAGCCGCCGTCCCTTCTCCCCCGCCCCCGTCGCCGCCTGTCGCTTTTGCTGCACGCGATGGTTCCTTTCCGGGCTGCGGCGATGGTCCGTGTTCCGGGTGCCGGCGAGGCCCTGAAGTGGCCGGCTTTCCCGCCGCTTTTCGGCCTGACAGTGCCGGGCGCACTCAAGAGAATCCATCCCACCAAAGCGAAGGTCGGCATCTCGGCCGGCTTTTCGTGTCCGGCGGCATCGGCCGGTTTTCAATCTCAAGGAACCAGT
>JAKONS010000210.1 GCA_022701845.1 Burkholderiaceae bacterium | reverse complement strand
TCAAGGCGAAGATCGAACAGGAGTGAACGACATGGCGAATACGAGCCCCGCGGCAGCGCGGGACGTGGTGGTTCTGGCGGGCGTGCGCACCGCCATCGGCAGTTTCGGCGGCGGCCTGAAGGACGTGGCGCCCACCCGCCTGGCCACCGAGGTGCTGCGCGCCGCGCTGCAGCGCGCCGGGGTGGACGGCGCCGATGTCGGCCATGTGGTGTTCGGCCATGTGATCAACACCGAGCCGCGCGACATGTACCTGTCGCGGGTCGCCACCCTCGACGGCGGCTGCGGCGAACACACCCCGGCCTTCAACGTGAACCGCCTGTGCGGCTCCGGGCTGCAGGCCGTTGTGTCGGCGGCGCAGGCGATCCTGCTGGGCGACTGCGACACGGCGGTGGCCGGCGGCGCCGAATCGATGAGCCGCGGCCCCTACCTCAGCCCGGCGATGCGCTTCGGCGCCCGCATGGGCGACACCGCGCTGGTCGACATGATGGTGGGCGCGCTGCACGACCCGTTCCACCGCATCCACATGGGTGTCACCGCCGAGAACGTGGCGCGCCAGTACGCGGTGTCGCGCGAGGACCAGGACGCGCTGGCGCTGGAGAGCCACCGCCGCGCCGCCGCCGCCATCGCCGCCGGCCGCTTCGCCGACCAGATCGTGCCGATCACCCTGCAGGGCCGCAAGGGCGACACCGTGTTCGCGCAGGACGAGCATGTGCGCGGCGACGTCACCGCGGCCGACCTGCAGAAGCTGCGCCCCGCCTTCCAGAAGGATGGCGGCAGCGTGACCGCCGGCAATGCCTCGGGCATCAACGACGGCGCCGCCGCGCTGGTGCTGATGGAGCGGTCGGTGGCCGAGGCGCGCGGCGCCAAGCCGATGGCGCGGCTGGTGGGCTATGCCCATGCCGGCGTCGACCCGACGCTGATGGGCATCGGCCCGGTGCCCGCCACCCGCGCGGTGCTGCAGCGCACCGGCCTCCGGCTGGAGGACCTGGATGTGATCGAGGCCAACGAGGCCTTCGCCGCCCAGGCCTGCGCGGTGACCCGCGAACTCGGGCTGGACCCGGCGAAGGTGAACCCGAACGGCTCGGGCATCGCACTCGGCCATCCGATCGGCGCCACCGGCGCGATCATCACGGTGAAGGCGTTGCACGAGCTGCAGCGCATCGGCGGGCGCTATGCCCTGGTCACCATGTGCATCGGTGGTGGCCAGGGCATCGCGGCGATATTCGAGAACCTGTCGCCGAAGGCCTGATCCGGCGCGGGCGGGCGGCCTCTAGCGGGCCATCGCCTGGTTGGGCACGCCGCGCATCGCGGCGATGACCCAGCCGTCCGGGCGGCGCACCACCAGGTAGCTGTTGACGCCCTCCACCGGCGGCAGCGGCGCGCCGGCTTCGGTGCGCACGCCGGTCAGCAGGAAGGCGGCATCCACCATCGCCACGTCGTCGGTGATGAAGCGGATGCGGTTCACCACGGTCGAGGGCAGCGCCGCGTCGCGGTAGACGCCCTTTCGCTGGTCGACATACAGGCGCAGGATCTCGTCGCGACCGTAGGCCGTCTTGCCGGTGGCGCTGGTCAGTTCGGCATCGGGCGTGAGCAGCCGGCCGTAGCCGGGCACGTCCTGCGCGTTCCAGGCCAGGCGGCGGGCCTCGACCACCCGGCGCACGCCGGCCTCGTCGCGGCCGGCGGTGGCGGTGCCGGCCACGGGCATTGCGCAGCCGACCATCGCGGCGCTGCCCGCGAGGGCCAGCAGCCCGGTGGTGGCGCGGGCGAAGGCGCGGCGGCCGGTCGATGCGAATGCGGCGGCGGATGCATTGGCGGAAGTCATGTCGGTTTCCTGGTGGTGGCGGTCGGGGCGTGGATGCCGAAACAGCCCGGCGGGCTCATTCGGGTTTCAGGTTGGCGCGCCGGGCGACGTCGCGCCAGCGGCTCAGTTCGGCGGCGGCGTAGTCGCGCAATTGCTCCGGGCTGGAGCTCTGCGCCTCTACGCCCTGACGCGCGAACTGGGCGCGGGTGGCCGGCGTGTCGATCACCTTGCGCACCGCCTCGTTCAGCCGGGCGACGATCGCCGGCGGCGTGCCGGCCGGCGCCACCAGGCCCTGCCAGGAGGTCACGTCGACATCCGGGTAGCCCAGCTCGACCAGCGTCGGCAGCTCCGGCGCCAGCGGCGAGCGCTGCGCCGAGGTGATCGCCAGGCCGCGCAGCCGGCCGGATTCCACGAAGGGATAGAGCGAAGAGAACGCATCGAACAGCACCTGGATGTTGCCCGCCACCAGGTCGGTCATGGCCGGCCCGCTGCCCTTGTACGGCACATGGGTCATCTGCAGCCCGGCGGCCTGGTTGAAGGCCTCGGTCGCCAGCTGCAGCGACGCCCCCGCCGAGCCGAAATTCAGGCTGTCCGGCCGCGCCTTGGCCAGCGCCACCAGCTCCGGCAGCGTGCGCGCCGCCACCCCCGGGTGCACCGCCACCACCAGCGGCTGCCGCGCCGCCATCGACACGAAGGCGAAACTCTTCTGCGGGTCGTACGGCAGCCGCGAGAACACCGCCGCGTTCACCGCCAGCGTCGAGATATTCCCCACCATCAGCGTGTAGCCGTCCGGCACCGCCCGCGCCACCATCTCGGTCCCCGGCACCCCGCTGGCCCCCGCCCGGTTCTCCGCCACCACCGGCTGCCCCAGCTCCGCCGTCAGCCCCTGCGCCAGCACCCGCCCCACCATGTCCGTCACCCCGCCCGGCGCGAACGGAATCACCAGCCGTATCGGCCGCGTCGGATACCCCTGCGCCGCCGCCGGCAGGGCAGCAGAGAACGCAAGCGCCCCAAAAGCCGCACAAGCCAGGCGACGTGACAAGGAAGAAGCACAGATCGCCATCACTCAGGTCCTCTTAGAAAAAGATGTCCGCAGCAAGCGCAGCGGCCGAAGGAAGGCGTGGAGAAACCGTTGTCGAGCAGGCCCGAGCGCGCGTCGAGGACCGGAGCCGTACTCCGGTACGG
>JAKONS010000177.1 GCA_022701845.1 Burkholderiaceae bacterium | reverse complement strand
ATCCGGGGCGACGGCGACGGCGGCGGCCTGCGCATCGACTACCTGCCGCACCTGCCGCAGACCGCATTCGACGAGCTGCTGTGGGCCTGCGACCTCAACTTCGTGCGCGGCGAGGACTCGCTGGTGCGCACCCTGTGGGCCGGCAAGCCGGCGGTGTGGCAGATCTACCCGCAGGACGACGACGCCCACCACGCCAAGCTGCAGGCCTGGCTCGACGCGGTCGACGCGCCCGCCTCGCTGCGGGCGATGCATGCGGCATGGAACGCGTTGCCCGGCGCCGGACCGGTGCCGGTGCCCGACGAGGCGATGCTGGCCGCATGGCGACGCAGCGCCGGCCTCGTGCGCGAGCGGCTGCTGCAGCAACCCGATCTGGCGGCGCAGCTGCGCGCCTTCGTCGGCGGATCCGGCACCGACTGAAGGCAGCGCGGCGCCGCGGCGGTCGGCGTCAGTCGGCCTCGATACGCGAGGCCTTCACCACCGCCTGCCAGGTCGCCGTCTCCTGCTTCACCCGCACATCCATCTGCCGCGGGTCGAGGTAGTCGGCGGTGGCGCCCTGCTCCTGCGCCTTCTGCTGGAACGCCGGCGCGGCCACCACCCGGGCAATGTCGGCGCTCAGCCGGTCGACGATGGCTTTCGGCGTGGCGGCCGGCGCATAGACGCCGAACCAGGGGGTGGCGTCGAGCCGGGGCAGGCCGGCCTCGGCGGTGGTGGGCACGTCGGGCAGCGACGGCAGGCGGGTCTTGCCGGTGGTGGCCAGCACCCGCAGCCTGCCCGACTGGATATGCGGGATGAACGGCGGCGCGGTGCCGAAGGTGACATCCACCTGGCCGCCCAGCAGATCCTGCAGCGCCGGGCCGGTGCCCTTGTAGGGCACATGCGTCATGCGGATGCCGGCCTGCTGCTCCAGCATGGCGCCGGTGGCGTGCTGCAGCGAGCCGTTGCCCGAGGACGCGTAGTTCAGCTTGCCCGGATGGGCCTTGGCATAGGCGATCAGTTCGGCCAGGGTGCGGGCCGGCAGGTCGGCCCGCACCACCACGATCTGCGGCGCCGACAGCACGTTGGCCACCGCCGTCAGGTCCTCCGGCTTCCAGGCGGGCGCCTGCTTGCTGACCAGGGGCGTGATGACGTGGTAGCCGGAGTACTGCATCAGCAGGGTGTAGCCGTCGGGCTCGGCGCGCTTGACCGCCGACGCGGCGATGCCGCCGTTGGCGCCGCCCCGGTTGTCGGCCACCACCGACTGGCCGAGCAGCGCGCCCAGCGGCTGCGCCAGCATGCGCGCGGCGATGTCGGTGGTGCCGCCGGCGGCCGTCGGCACGATCAGGGTGACCGGGCGTTGCGGATAGCCGGCCGCCGCCGGCTGGGCCTGGGCGGCGCTGGCGGCCAGCACCAGTGCGCCGGCGGCCAGCAGGGTGCGGCGCAGCGGAGGGCGCGCGGGGTGGCGGAGGAGTTGCAAAGGCATGTCGTTCGTCTCGTTCGTTGTGGGGAAAGCAGCGGGAAAGCGACGCGACCGCGGCCGAGGCATGTCTGCCATGCGCTCCGTCTTCCGGCCGGGTCCTGTCGCCGCCCGCCATCTTGACCAGCCGGTGCGGCGGCGTAAACCGCATCGGCCCTAGGCCCGGGCGTTCACGCCGCCGTCATGCGCGGCCACCACCATCGGCCACCATGCTGCTGTGAGGATCCCGCATGGACCGACTCCCGACCGACCGCGACCTGCCCGCCCCGATGACGGTGCGCACCGTCTGGATTTCCGACCTGCACCTGGGCACGCCCGGCTGCCAGACCGGGCCGTTGCTGGATTTCCTGCGCGACGTGGAGTGCGAGACGCTCTACCTGGTCGGCGACATCATCGACGGCTGGCAATTGCGCCGCACCTGGTACTGGCCGCAGAGCCACAACGACGTGGTGCAGAAGCTGCTGCGCAAGGCGCGCAAGGGCACCCGGGTGGTGTTCGTGCCGGGCAACCACGACGAGTTCGCGCGGCACTACGTGGCGCACAACTTCGGCGGCGTCGACGTGGTGGAGGACTGCATCCACCTCACCGCCGACGGCCGGCGCCTGTGGGTCACCCACGGCGACCTGTTCGACGGCGTCATCCAGTGCGCCAAGTGGCTGGCCTACCTGGGCGACAGCGCCTACGAATTCACCCTGAAGCTCAACCGCCAGTTCAACCGGCTGCGCGCCCGCATGGGCCTGCCCTACTGGAGCCTGTCGAGCTACCTGAAGCTGAAGGTCAAGCGCGCGGTGAGCTATGTGAGCGACTTCGAGGTGGCGGTCGCCCGCGAGGCCCGCAAGCGCGGCGTGCAGGGCGTGGTCTGCGGCCATATCCACCATGCCGAGATGCGCGACATCGACGGCATCCTGTACTGCAACGACGGCGACTGGGTGGAGAGCCTCACCGCGCTGGTGGAGCATGCCGACGGGCGGCTGGAAATCCTCGACTACAGCGCCCGGCTGCGCCACCGGGTGGCGCCGCGCAAGGCCGCCAGGGCGGGCAAGGCCGCAGCGCCGGTGCCGGAGCCGTTGGCGGCGGCACAGACCTCGGTCGAGGAAGAGGTGTCGGCGCCGGCCTGAGCGGCGCGGTCCATCAGCGCCGCGAAGATCTCCGGCACCTCGAACACCGCCCGGTTGTCGAGGCCGCGCACCCGGGCCTGCAGCGTCGGCAGCCGCGCCATCAGGTCGGCCACCGCCGGGCGGATCTGCCGCAGCGACGGCAGTACGATGCCGACACCCGTCTCCTGCACCCACTGCACGTTGTAGCGCTCCTGCGGCATGGTGCCCATGCCGCAGGTGGTGATCACCGGCAGGCCCTGCTGCAGCGCCTCGCTCAGGCTGCCCGGGCCGGGCTTGCCGATGAAGAAATCGGCCATGCGCAGATGCCGCGCCACCTCCTGGGTGAAGCCCACCACCGCATGCCGCGCCGCCGGCGCCAGGGCCCGCAGGCGTTCGGCCAGCGCGGTGTTGTGGCCGCACAGGAAGATCAGCTGGCGATCGGGCAGCTGGCGCGCGATGCGCAGCATCTGCGTCGAGCCGTGGCCGCCGAACATCACGATGCCGGTCGGCACGCCGGGCTCCAGTCCCAGCGCGCGCCGCGCCGCGTCAGGGTCGCCGCCGGTGGGCGCATAGAAGGACGGTCGCAGCAGCATGCCGGAGGTGAGCGACAGGTCGGCCTCGCAATAGCCGGCCGCCCGCGCCTGGGCATGGGCGTGCGGCGTGCCGCAGACGATGTGCTGGCGCTGGCCGGGCTCGATCCAGAAGTGCGGCGGCAGGTCGGCCATGTCGGTCATCACCGTGGCGTAGGGCACGCCCGGCAGCGCGGTGCGCACCGCCTGGTACAGGGCGCGGTTGAAGTTGGGCACCAGCGACACCACCAGGTCGGGACGGCCGTCGCTTTCCTGCGCCCAGTACTGCGCCAGCCGCGCCACCAGCGTGGGGTGGAACAGGCGGATCAGCCCCTGCAGCAGCTTGAGCTCCTGCGCCAGGCCCACCGTCCAGCCGCGCGCCAGGCGCTGGTTGTAGTAGGCCTCGGGCGCGGCCCCGGTGAGCTTGCGGAACACGCCCTTGGCGTCGAGCACCTCGAACAGGTTCACCAGCCGCACCCGCCACGGCCGGCCCTGCGCGCGGATCACTTCCTCGAGCGCCTGCGCCGCGGCGCGGTGGCCGCCACCGGCATTGAAATAGATCAGGTCGACGGTGCGTTTCATGGCGGCCCAGCATCCGGGCGCCGCATGACCCGGCCGTGACGGGGCGGCTACCCGGCCGGCGCGGGCGGCGCCTGCAGCAGCGCCTCGCCCATGCGCACCCGGCTACCGACCCCGATGCCCGGGCACAGCCGGAAACCCGCCGGCGCGAACAGCAGGATCGTCGAGCCGTGCTGGAACCAGCCCATCTCCCCGCCCTTGTCGAAGGCCGCGTCGCACGGGATCTCGCTGGCGCCGCGAAAGCGCTGGTGCAGCAGCAGGTCGAGGAAATGCAGGCGCAGGCTGGCCACCAGGATCGCGGCCACCGGCACCAGCGCGATCGGATGGTCGCCGCGCCGCAGCCGCGCCCGCAGCACCGCGCGCTCGTTGCGGCAGAACAGCCGCTCGACCCGCGCCAGCGCGATCGGGTTCACGTTCCAGGTGTCGCCGGCGATGAAGGTCACATGCTCGACCGTGCAGTCGGCCGGCGCATGGAAGCGGTGGTACATGGCCGAGGTCAGCCGCAGGGTGATGTACACGCCGTCGTGGAAGGCGGCGCTGTCCTGGGTGGGGCCGAACAGGTCGTGCATCGCGTAGGGGAAGCCCTTGGCCTGGAACACCCGCTGGCCGGCCACCGGCCCGCAGGCGCCGACGATGGCGTCGCAGGGGCTGGT
>JAKONS010000167.1 GCA_022701845.1 Burkholderiaceae bacterium | reverse complement strand
TGAAGATGCCGCGCGGAATATCGACGCTGATGCCCTTCAGGTTGTGTTCGCGGGCGTTCACGATCTGGATCGCGTTCGGGCCGGCGGCCGCCTTGCGGCGCGCCTTCAGCGCATGCTGCAGCGGCATGCCTTCCTCGGCCGCGTGGCCGCCCACGCCCAGCGCCTTTTCATAGTCGGCCAGGGCACGGCCGGTGTGCGAGGTGGTGTGCTGACGCAGCTCTTCCGGTGGCCCGACCGCCACCACCAGGCCACCGCCCTCGCCGCCCTCGGGGCCGAGGTCGATCACCCAGTCGCTGGCGCGGATCACGTCGAGGTTGTGTTCGATCACCACCAGCGAATGCCCGGCTTCGAGCAGCTTGCGCATGGCGCGCATCAGCTTGGCGATGTCGTCGAAATGCAGGCCGGTGGTGGGCTCGTCGAACAGGAACAGCGTGCCCTTGCGCGCCACCGGCTGGCGGCTGCTGCTGCCGGTGCGGGCCGCCTCGGCCAGGAAGCCGGCCAGTTTCAGGCGCTGCGCCTCGCCGCCCGACAGCGTCGGCACCGGCTGGCCCATCTTCACGTATTCCAGGCCCACGTCGACGATCGGCTGCAGCGCGCGCAGCACCTCGCGGTCGGTGGCGAACAAACCGGCGGCCTCGCTCACCGTGAGCTCCAGCACGTCGGCCACGCTGAGGGCGCGGCCGCCGCGCTCGATCGTCACCTCGAGGATCTCGGCGCGGTAGCGGCGGCCGTCGCAGTCGGGGCAGCGCAGGTAGACGTCCGACAGGAACTGCATCTCGACATGCTCGAAGCCGGAGCCGCCGCAGGTCGGGCAGCGCCCGTCGCCCGAGTTGAAGCTGAACTTCGACGCGGTGTACTTGCGCTCGCGGGCCATCGGCGAGGTGGCGAAGATCTCGCGCATCGCGTCCCAGGCGCCCACATAGCTCACCGGGTTCGAGCGCGCGGTCTTGCCGATCGGCGACTGGTCGACGAACACCACGTCGGCCAGGTGGTCGGCACCCAGCAGCCGCTCGTGCTTGCCGGGCGTCTCGGTCGCCTTGCCGAAATGGCGCAGCAGCGCCGGCGCCAGCACGTCCTGCACCAGGCTCGACTTGCCCGAACCGCTGACGCCGGTGATCGACACCAGCCGCTGCAGCGGAATGTCGACCGACACGTTCTGCAGGTTGTGCTCGGTCACGCCCTCCAGGATGAGCCGGGGCGTGCTGTCGGCCACCAGCCGCTTCATGCCCATGCCGACCTGCTTGCGGCCGCCCAGGTAGGCGCCGGTGAGGGTGTCGGCGCGGCGCAGTTCGTCGGTGGTGCCGTCGAAGACGATCTCGCCGCCGCGCTCGCCCGGGCCGGGGCCCATGTCGATCACCCGGTCGGCCGCCAGCATCACCGCCGGGTCGTGTTCCACCACCACCAGCGTGTTGCCGGCGTCGCGCAGCCGGTGCATCGCCTCGGTGATGCGGTCCATGTCGCGCGGATGCAGGCCGATGCTGGGCTCGTCCAGCACGAACAGGGTGTTCACCAGCGAGGTGCCGAGCGCGGTCGTCAGGTTGATGCGCTGCACCTCGCCGCCCGACAGGGTGCGGCTCTGGCGGTCGAGCGTCAGGTAGCCGATGCCGACATCGTGCAGATAGCGCAGCCGGGTGGTGATCTCCTCGAACAGCAGCCGCAGCGCCTGCGCGTCGGCCTCGCCGGCGACCGTGCCGTCGCCGTGGTGCTCGACCCGGTCGAAGAAACGGCGCAGCCGCTCGATCGGCAGCATCATCAGGTCGTGCAGGCAGAGCCCGGGCAGGGCTTCCAGCTGCGCGCGGCTCCAGGTGGCGCCGGCCGGCAGGAAGCGTTTTTCCGGCGGCAGCACCTCGTCGGCGTCGGCCTTGCTGCCGATGCGCCACAGCAGCGGCTCGAGCTTCAGGCGGGCGCCTTCGCAGGTCGGGCACTGGGTGTAGCTGCGGTATTTCGACAGCAACACCCGGATGTGCATCTTGTAGGCCTTGCTCTCCAGGTAGCCGAAGAAGCGGCGGATGCCGTACCACTGCTTGTTCCAGTTGCCTTCCTTGAAGCCGGGCGTGCCCTCGATCACCCAGTCGCGCTGGTCCTGGGTGAGCTTGGCCCAGGCGGTGTCGCGCGGAATGCCGGCGGCCTCGGCATAGCGCATCAGGTCGTCCTGCGCTTCCGACCAGGCGGGCGTCTGGATCGTCTTGACCGCGCCGGCGCGCAGGGTCTTGCGCTCGTCCGGAATCACCAGGCCCCAGTCGACGCCGATGACCCGGCCGAAGCCGCGGCACACCTCACAGGCGCCGGCCGGCGAGTTGAAGCTGAACATCGACGGCAGCGGGTCGGAATAGCGGATGTCGCTCTCGGGGCAGTGCAGGCCGAGCGAGAAACGCCAGGTCTCGGCAGGCGCCTCGCCTTCCCGGCCCTCTTCGGCCGACGGCGTGGCGTGCACCGTGACCCGGCCGGCGCCGCGCTTCAGGGCCACCTCGATCGCCTCGACCACCCGGGCGCGTTCGGCGGTGCCGATGCGGAACCGGTCGGCCACCACGTCGAGCACCTTGCGCGGGCCGGTGGGCGTGGCCACCTCGCGCTCGGCATGCACCCGGGTGAAGCCGCTGGCCGACAGCCACTGTTCGACCTCCTCGGCCGAGGTGCCCCCCGGCAGCTCGACCGGGAAGGTGACCACCAGCCGCGGGTCCTGCAGCGCGGCGGCGCGGGCCTGCATCTCGGCATAGATGCTGTCGGGCGTGTCGTGGCGCACCGGCAGCGCGGTCTGGCGGTCGAACAGCTGGGCGGCGCGGGCGTAGAGCAGCTTCAGGTGGTCGTTCAGCTCGGTCATCGTGCCGACCGTCGAGCGCGAGGAGCGCACCGGGTTGGTCTGGTCGATG
This sequence comes from Burkholderiaceae bacterium, assembly GCA_022701845.1. The sequence goes on along the minus strand of JAKONS010000167.1, from coordinate 5,798 downwards.
GCGATGGCCGGCGGCACGCCTTCCACCCGGTCGACCGCCGGCTTGTCCATGCGGTCGAGGAACTGGCGGGCGTAGGCGGAGAAGGTCTCCACATAGCGCCGCTGGCCTTCGGCATAGAGGGTGTCGAACACCAGGCTCGACTTGCCGGAGCCGCTGGGCCCGGTCACCACCGTCAGTTCGCCGGTGCGGATGTCGAGGTCGAGATTCTTGAGGTTGTGCTGGCGGGCGCCACGGATGCGGATGGTGCCTTCGGGTCTGTCTGTCATAGCGCCTGCAATTGGGGGTGGGGGCGAAAGATTCTAGGTATGGCTTTTGTGAGCAGGCGCGACCGGATGTATATCGGCGGGGGCCCCCGGATAATCCGGGCCCGCCGGGAAAGCCGCCGGAAAACCCCCGAAATCCACCGCCCGCACCGCGCCGGAGTCGCCCATGCCGCCTGCCGAAAACCTCCGCCCCACCGCCGTTTCCCGCCGGACGCTGCTGGCCGGCGCAGCCGGCGCCGCCCTGGCCGGATGCGCCGCGCCGCCGGCGGTCCCGTCCACGGATCCGGCCGACGCCTGGTGGACCGCCGACGGCCCCACCATCGACATGCACAGCCATGCCGGCCGGGTGTCGCTGGGACACGATCCGGTGCGCGGCGCCGCACGCCCCTTCGTCGCGGTGGCCGACGCGATGCGGGCCGGCGGCCTGCACGCGCTGTGCCTGGCCATCGTGGCCGATGGCAGCGCCACCCGGGTGGCGGCCGACGGCAGGCGCATCGAGCCCTACCGCACCCCCGCGCCGGGCGAGCTGTATGCGCTGTCGACACAGGCGTTCGCCCGCGCCGCGGCGCTGGTCGCGCAGGAACGGCTGCGGGTGGCGACCGACGCCGCCGGCCTGCGCGCCGCGACCCGCGAAGGCCCGACGGTGATCGTCGCCAGCGAGGGCGCCGACTTCCTCGAAGGCGACCTCGACCGGATCGACGAGGCCTGGAGCCTGCATCGGTTGCGCCATTTGCAGCTGACGCACTACCGCCCGAACGAGCTGGGCGACATCCAGACCGAGGCGCCGGTCGCCGGCGGCCTGACCGATTTCGGCGCCGCGGTGGTGCGGCGCTGCAACCGGCGCGGCCTGGTGGTCGACGTGGCGCACGGGCCGCTGGCGCTGGTGCGGCGCGCCGCCGAGGTGAGCGAGAAGCCGCTGGTGCTGTCGCACACCTCGCTGGCGCGATTGCCCGGCCCGCGCAGCCGGCAGATCACCGTCGAGCACGCCCGCGCGGTGGCCGGCACCGGCGGCGTGGTGGGCGTGTGGCCGAGCGCAGGGGTTTTCCGCTCGCTGGCGCAGATGGCCGACGGGGTGAAGCGGCTGGTCGACGCGATCGGCATCGACCATGTCGGCCTCGGCAGCGACATGCTGGGATTCATCTCGCCGCCGGTGTTCGACAGCTACCGGCAGCTGCCCGATTTCGCCGGGCTGCTGGTGGCGGCCGGGCTGTCGCGTGCGGAAGCGCGCAAGGTGCTGGGCGGCAACTACCTGCGGGTGTTCGAGGCGTCGGTCGGCTGACGCGCACCGGCTGCCGCCGGCCCGTGCGGGCTGCTCGGCTGCTCGCATTGGCGGCTTGCTGGTCTTGCGGCTTCTTAAACTCGGCGCCATGCACATCTACAAAGTCGGCGGCGCGATCCGCGACGCATTGCTCGGCCTTCCGGTCCAGGACACCGACTGGGTGGTCGTGGGCGCCACGCCCGAGGCGCTGCAGCAGCGCGGCTTCCTGCCGGTCGGCAAGGATTTCCCGGTCTTCCTGCATCCGTCGACCCGCGAGGAATACGCGCTGGCGCGCACCGAGCGCAAGACCGCGCCCGGCTATCACGGCTTCGCCTTCCACGCCTCGCCCGAGGTCACGCTGGAGGAAGACCTGGCGCGGCGCGACCTGACCATCAACGCCATCGCCCAGCCCGAGGACGCGACCGGCGAGGCCGGCCTGGTCGACCCGTTCGGCGGCCGGCGCGATCTGCAGGCGCGGGTGCTGCGCCATGTCACCGACGCCTTCCGCGAAGACCCGGTGCGCATCCTGCGGCTGGCGCGTTTCGCCGCGCGCTTCACCGATTTCTCGGTGGCGCCGGAAACCCTCGAATTGATGCGCGGCATGGTGGCCGACGGCGAGGTCGATGCCCTGGTGCCGGAGCGGGTGTGGCAGGAGATCAGCCGCGGCCTGATGGAGGCCCGGCCCTCGCGCATGCTGGAGGTGCTGCGCGACTGCGGCGCGCTGGCGCGGCTGCTGCCCGAGGTCGACCGGCTGTGGGGCGTGCCGCAGCGCGCCGAATACCACCCGGAGGTCGACACCGGCGTGCACCTGGGCATGGTGCTCGACATGTCGGCCCGGCTGCAGGCGTCGCTGGAAGCGCGTTTCGCCTGCCTCACCCACGACCTGGGCAAGGGCACCACGCCGGCCGACATGCTGCCGCGCCACCTCGGCCACGAGGGCCGCAGCGCCCGGCTGCTGGCGCCGCTGTCCGACCGTCTGCGGGTGCCGCTGGCCTGCCGCGCCACCGCCGACGTGGTGGCGCGCGAGCACGGCAACATCCACCGCAGCGACACCCTCGACGCCGCCGCGGTGCTGCGCCTGCTGGAGCGCTGCGACGCGCTGCGCCGGCCCGAGCGCTTCGCCGACGTGCTGCTGGCCTGCGAATGCGATGCACGCGGGCGGCTGGGTTTCGACGAGTCGGCCTATCCGCAGCGGCCGCGACTGCTGCGGGCGCAGGCGGCGGCGCTGGCGCTGGACACCGCACCGGTGGCGGCAGCGGCGGCGGCGGCCGGCGCGCGCGGCCCGAAGATCGGCGTGGCGGTGGCGCGGGCACGCGAGGCGGCGGTGGCCGCCGCCCTGGCTACATCACCCTGAACTGCAGTTCGTAGGGCTTGCTCACGGTGAGCTCTTCCGGCATGCCGTAGAGCTTCACCCGCAGCCGCCCCATGTCGTCGCGCCGCACCCGCTCCACGAAACGGAAGTTGAGCAGGGTCGAGCGGTGGATGCGCTTGAAGAAGCTGTTGTCGAGCAGCTGCTCGAATTCGGCGATCGGCGTGCGCACCAGCCCTTCCTGGTCGGCCATCACCACCCGGGTGTACTTGTTGTCGGCCTGGAAGTAGTAGATCTCCGAGGTCTGGTAGACCACCATGTCGGTGCCCCGCGCCGCGGTGATGGTGGCCAGCGGCAGGACCGGATGCCGGGCGGCGGCGCGGCCGGTGTCGGCGGTGCGCTTGAACAACCGGTCGAAGGAACGCGCCAGGCGTTCGCGGGTGAGCGGCTTCATCACGTAATCGACCGCCGCCACGTCGAAGGCGTTCACCGCGAAGCTGGGGTCGCCGGTGGTGAAGATCACCGACACGCTCTCCGACAGCGCGCCCAGCCAGGAGGGCTCGTCGCTGTCCTTGATGTGGATGTCGAGCAGCAGCAGTTCGGGCTTGTGCAGCGCCACCGCGTGCACCACCTGGGCCACGCTGTCGACACGGGCCACCACCTGCCATGCGGGACGCAATTCGTGGATCAACTCCACCACATGCGCCTGCTGCGCCGGATCGTCTTCCGCAACGACGACTTTCATACCAGGCTCCGCGCGGTCACCGTGTGGGCGCGAACGCGAAGCGCGTCGGGCCGGGGGTAACACCTATGCATCGAAAACCTCGATTCTTGGCGAGTCGGGCCTCGGTGGTTCCGAAGCCGTCAGGTAGTTGTGCATCCATCGATCGAAGCCGATTTGTAGGAACTGGCTGATGACCATGAGCGGGCCGACCGTTCCATTTGGCCGATCCGCATCGATGCGGCGAACCCCGGATGGTGCAACAGGATAGGGTGTGAATACTGACTTTACGCGGTGGGGACCCGTGTCCATCTTGCGGCATGGGCCGGCGATTTCAACAGCGCCGGCGCCGCCATCCGGACGCCGGATCAGCCAGGTCGGGCTATTGCGGCCAGACCACGCCGTTGTCGTTCAGGATCGCGTCGAGCGGCAGGTCGTGGGGCTCCGGCTCGAAGTCCGACAGGAAGCCCTGGGTGAAGCCCAGCCCGACCGTCGTCGGCCGCGGCTCCAGGGCGGCCAGCGTGCGGTCGTAGAAACCGCCGCCGTAGCCCAGCCGATAGCCGCCCGCCCCGTAGCCGACGCAGGGCACGAACAGCAGGGTGGGCACCACCAGTTCGGTGTCCTTCGGCTTCGGAATGCCGTAGGCGTCCTCTTCCATCGGGCAGCCCGGATACCAGGAGTGGAAGGTGAGCGTCTTGTGCTCGCGGTTGATCACCGGCAGGGCGATGCGGCGGCGCTGGCTCTCGCCGGTGAGCTCGCCGTCTTCCTTCCAGCGGTGCAGCGCGGGCAAGGGGTCGAATTCGCCCTTGATCGGCCAGTAGGCGCCGATGACCACGTCGGCCCGCCCTACCAGCCAGATGCGCATCACCCGCTGCAGCAGATCGGCCCGCTGGAGCCGGTCGGGGAGGTTCAGACGTTCTTCGATGAGTGCCCGGCGTACGGCTGCTTTGTCCATAATTCCATCCATGAGATTCCCTTGGAAGATTTTGACATCCGCCACGCTGGCATTGTCGGCGGCCTGGCCCGCCACGGCGCAGCCGCTGGCGGCGCGCAACGGCGACGACGTCGTGGTCGACATGTCGCAGGCCTTCCGGCGCGGCGACAAGACCCGCCTCGCGACCATGCTGCCGCTGCTGCGCGGCCATGCCCTGGAGCCCTGGGGCGCGTATTGGGAACTCAAGGCCCGCCTGCCCGATGCGCAACCGGCCGAGGTCGAGGCCTTCTTCGCCCGCTGGGCCGGCAGCTACCAGGAAGACCGGCTGCGCAACGACTGGCTGCTGCTGCTGGGCCAGCGGCGCGACTGGCAGCGTTTCGCCGACGCCTATCCGGCCTTCCGCATGAACGACGACCGCGAGGTGCGCTGCTACGCGGTGCTGGTCGAACAGATGGGCCGCAGCTTTCCCGGCCGCACCGCCACCGACCCCGGCGCCGAGGTGCTGCGCAACTGGTATGCCCAGCGCGAGGCCGACGACGGCTGCGCCAGCGCCGCCGGAGCGCTGTTCACCGCCGGCCGCATCGAGGCGCCCGCGGTATGGCGCAAGGCCCGGCTGGCGATCGAGGGCAACCGGGTGCGGGTGGCGCGCAGCGCGGTCGAGATCGTCGCGCCCGACGCGTCGCAGCAGGTGATCGAGCTCAACGACAACCCGGCGCGCTATCTGGCGGCTAGGGCCATCGCCAATTCGAAGGTGCGCAAGGAACTGGTCACCCTGGCCCTGCTGAAGATGGCGCAGACCGACGCCGACGCGGCCGCCCTGCAGCTCGACAGCAAATGGAGCGTGCAGATCTCGGCCGAGGAGCGCAATTACCTCTGGGGCGCCATCGGCCGCCAGGCCGCCGGCAAGCTGTCGCCGCAGGCCGCCGACTATTTCGGGCGCGTCACCCGCGACGGCGACCTCACCAGCGACATGCTGGCCTGGAAGGTACGCGCGGCCCTGCGCGCCGGCCGCTGGCGCGATGTCGCCGCCGCCACCGGCGCGATGGACGAAGCCACCCGCGGCGATCCGGCCTGGACCTACTGGCGCGCCCGCGCCCTGGTGGCCGGGCGGCCGTCGGAGGCGCAGCGGGCCGAATCGCAGCTGCTGCTCGAAGGCATCGCCAGCCCGCGCGGCTTCTATGAACAACTGGCGATGGAGGAACTCGGCCGGCCGATCGTGCTGCCGCCCCGGCCGGCGCCCCTCACGCCCGAGGAGCGCGACGCCGCGCGCAACAACCCGGCGCTGTCGCGCGGCATCTACGCGATCCTGCTGG